>JALWYP010000151.1 GCA_026992695.1 Flavobacteriaceae bacterium | reverse complement strand
AACCTTTTAAAGAGTGGACGGTTGTTAATGCAGGAGATTTTAAGAAAGAATAATTTTTTTTTAAATATTTGAAAAAAATATAATTGCTTCTTTTTATAATTTACCAAATGATGCTACAAGAATAATAGTAGATTTTTTAATCTCTTACTTTCTTATTTTGAAATAATTTGAAATCCGTTATTATTCTTGTAGCATTCAACAACTAACTTTCTAAAAGGTTTTTTTCATAAAACCACCAAACATTTTAGTATTCATCTTTCTACTCATAACATGCTTTGACATCCAATTCATCATATTATTCATAAATCCAGGTGTTACCAATGTTCTCTTTCCAATTGCATTTATTGCAGATTTAGCCACTAATTCAGGTTTCATTAATTTCATAGGCATTTTAGAAAAATCATTTTTTGATGTCATTTCTGTTTGGGTAAGCCCTGGATTTAATACTAAAACATCTACACCATTAGGTTTTAATTCGTAAGCCAAACCCTCGGCTTTTACAATTTCGTGAGCCTTGGTGCCGGCATAAGCAGAGGAATATGGAGTTCCCATAAAACCTAACATAGAAGCAGTATAAATAATCCCTCCTCTTTTTCTTTTAATCATCTGTTGTCCAAAATAATGCGTTAATATTGCCGGAGCTTTTATATTTAGGTCAATCATTTTTATTTCATTTTCCGGTGTGTTATCAAAGTAATTTCCTATATACATCATACCTGCATTACTTACTAATAATCCTATTTCCAAATCATTGGTAACCTCTTTTATTTTGGTTAAAAAATCAGGTTTTGTTAAATCGACTTGTACTATTTTTGCTTGTACATTATAGTTTTTTACAATTTCATCTGCTAATTGTTTTAATTTGTCTATCCTTCTTGCTACTAAGACAACATTTAATCCTCTTTGAGCTAATTGTTTTGCAAATTCTTTACCTATTCCTGAGGAAGCTCCTGTTATTAGAGCCCAATCTCCATATTTTTGTTTAAAGTTCATAATTAATTGTATTTAAATGGTTTTGTATTTATTTTTAATTTCATTCATACTGGTTGGTATATTTTTATTGTAAAAAAAATCAAGCTAATGATTTAATATAATTTTGTAATTGTTTCATACATTGTTTAAAAAAATCGGGAGAACCTGAAATTTTGCCCAAACCAAAAGCTCCTTCGATAGAGGAAACTACAAACAGAGCCGCACCTCTACTATCCACATTTTTAGCAACATTGCCATATTCTTTTCCTCTTTCCAAAGAATCAATAATAACATTTACCCAATTATCGATTAAATTTTTCAAACTATAATGAAAATCTATATCAATAGAACTCATTTCTTGAATTAAATTGTTTAAAGGACAACCGTATTTTATTTCTTGATTGGATAAATTATCTATTTTATTTTGAATAATATCTAATAAAACAGGAATAGGATCATTTTGGTTTTCTAACGGTTTCATAAAAAAATCAAACATCTTTGCTCCTATAATTTCCTCAACAACACTAAGCCCTAATTCTTTTTTATTAGAAAAATGATGGTATAACGCTCCTTTGGTGTGATTTACATTTTTTAAGATTCTATTAAGACTGGCAGCTTGAAATCCGTGAACATAAATTTCCTTAAATGCAGCTTGCAAAATATCATTTCTTGTCTCATTCGGATTATATGTTTCTTTTACTTTCACTTTGCAAATATATACATACTGGTTGGTATGTGCAAATATTTTTATCTATTATAAAGTCAATTTAGTATAGTTTAACCTTTTAAAGTTGGAAATCTAAGAAAAGTATAATCCACATCGTAAACGATAGCAAAGAATAAAGGAAGATTTTTTAAAAAAAAGATTTATTCATTCATTTTTCAAACTCCTGAAGTGTACGAGAGATAATAGCAACACAGTCCAATAGTTGTTCTTGAGTCATCACCAGTGGTGGAGCAAAACGAATTATGTTACCATGGGTAGGCTTGGCAAGTAACCCGTTATCTCTTAGCCGTAAACAAATGTTCCAAGCTGTTTCGCTTTCTTCCTCTTCTTTAATCACTATGGCATTAAGTAATCCTTTTCCCCTCACCAAACGAACAATGTTTGATGTAGTGATGTATTCATTAATCTTATTTCTAAATAGTTGTCCTAATTTTTCGGCATTTTCGGCAAGATTTTCTTCTTTCACAACGGTTAAAGCTGCTATTGCAACGGCAGCAGCTACAGGATTGCCGCCAAAGGTAGACCCGTGAGATCCCGGAGTTATAACATTCATTATATCGTTATTTGCCAAAACAGCCGAAATAGGATAAGCACCACCACTCATTGCTTTACCAAGAATTAAAATATCGGGTACTACATCTTCATGTTGAACAGCGAGTAGTTTTCCGGTACGGGCAATTCCGGTTTGTACTTCATCTGCAATAAAAAGTACATTGTATTTTTCGCAAAGTGCTTTGGCTTGTTTTAAATAGCCTTCAGAAGGTACATACACTCCGGCTTCGCCTTGAATGGGCTCAACTAAAAATCCGGCTACATTAGGATTGGTTTTTAGAGTTATTTCTAATTCTTGTAAATTATCGTATTCAATTTTAATAAAACCGTTTGTATAAGGTCCAAAATGTGTGCGTGCCACAGGGTCGTTTGAAAAGGAAATGATAGTGGTTGTGCGCCCATGAAAATTATTTTTACAAACAATTATTTCTGCTTTATTTTCGGTTATTCCTTTTTTTTCATAAGCCCAACGACGACAAATTTTTAGTGCGGTTTCTACCGCCTCGGCTCCGGTATTCATTGGGAGTAATTTATCGAAACCAAAATACTTACAAGCAAATTTTTCGTATTTACCCAACATATCATTATAAAAAGCACGAGAAGTTAATGCCAAACGTTTGGATTGTTCTACCAAGGCATCTACAATTTTAGGATGACAATGTCCTTGATTTACAGCTGAATAAGCTGAAAGAAAATCGTAATATCGCTTTCCTTCTACATCCCAAACATATACACCATCACCTTTAGATAATACTACAGGTAACGGGTGATAGTTGTGGGCTCCGTATTTATTTTCTAAATCGATAGCTTGTTCTGATTGTGTTTTATTTAATGTATTCATTGTTGTTTTTGTTTTTAATCTTTTACCAAAAGAACTTCTGTCGGTATTGAGTTAAATATATAAATTTGCTTGAAACAAGTTAGCAGTTTAAAATAATTTATAAATCTTCAGCATTGACAATTATTTCGGCGATATCCAATACTTTAATTTCATCTTGTTTTTCTTTAAATTTTACTCCGTCTGTTAACATGGTATTACAAAATGGACAACCGGCTGCAATGGCTTCCGGTTTTGTTTCCAGCGCTTCTTCGGTGCGTTCTACAAAAATTTCTTTATCCCCCGGTTCGGCTTCTTTAAACATTTGTGCTCCACCTGCTCCACAGCATAATCCTTTCGATTTACAACGTTTCATCTCAATAAGTTCTACTTCCAATTTTTTGAGCAAATCTCTTGGTGCTTCGTATTCGCCATTGGCTCTTCCCAGATAACAAGGGTCATGATAGGTAATTCGTTTTCCTTTAAACTTCCCTCCTTCTACTTTAAGTCGTCCTTCTTCTAATAGTGTTTTTAAGAATTGTGTATGATGAAGTACTTCGTAGTTTCCTCCTAAATCGGGGTATTCATTTTTTAAGGTGTTAAAACAATGCGGGCAAGCAGTAACTATTTTTTTTATTTCATAGCCATTTAACACTTGAATATTCATCATTGCTTGCATTTGAAATAAAAACTCATTTCCGGCTCGTTTTGCAGGGTCGCCGGTACAGCTCTCCTCTGTTCCGAGAACGGCAAATTCTACTCCGGCATTGTTAAGTAGTTTTACAAATGCTTTTGTTATTTTTTTTGCTCTATCGTCAAAACTTCCGGCGCAACCTACCCAGAACAATACTTCGGGTTGTTTACCTTGTGCCATATATTCTGCCATAGTTGGCACTTTTATAGTCTCACTCATAGCTTATTCTTTAAAAACTTCGATAGTTACTTCTTTTTCTACTAAATCTGTAAATTTTCCTTTATATCGGGTGGCTTTTACAATGTGATTGTCTATCCAATGGTAATTTCCACCTCGCGGTTTTCCCATTAACAAGGAGTGGTATTTAAAACCGTGTTTTTTTAGCCAACGTTGGGTATACTCTCGATGTGCTTCGGTACGAGATGTAAAAAAGCAAATTATGTGACCCTCATCATACCATTTGTTAACCGTTTTCAGTGCATCTGGATAAATTTTTGCTGTTAGCATACGTTCCGGTTCTTCATTTGGAATATCATCACAGATGGTACCATCTATATCAATAAGGTAATTTTTTACATCTTCGGGTAAAATAGGGCTAACTTTTTCACCTTGCTCTACTTTTATTTTTAATATTTTTTCTACTTCTTCTTTCTTCATAATTATTCATTTTTCCAATTTAACCGATCCATTTGGTTATAAGGCCAAGGTGCTCCGTTATTTTCAATATTGGTCATTGCTATATTTAATTCTTGTGGAGCTGCAGACTGTTCCATAACCAAATATTGTCGCATATCCATAATAATTGATAAAGGATCGATACTAACAGGACAAGCTTCTACACAGGCGTTACAAGTGGTGCAAGCCCAAAGTTCTTCTCTGCTTATATAATCATCTAGTAATTGTTTGTCATCCGGTTTAAAGGTTCCGTTTTTATCTATGTTTTTTCCTATTTCTTCTAACCTATCACGGGTTGCCATCATAATTTTTCGAGGCGATAATTTTTTACCGGTTAGGTTAGCGGGGCAGTTATCTGTACACCGACCACATTCTGTACATGTATAGGCATTGAGTAATTGTACCCTAGTTAAATCGATTACATCACTGGCACCAAACTTTTCGGGAGCTTCTTGTCCTTCAGGTGGAGCAGCAAACGGGTCGGCATTTGGATCCATCATTAATTGTACTTCATTGGTAACCGATTGCAAGTTTGGTAACTTTCCTTTTGGTGTAATTTTTCCGTAGTAAACATTCGGGAAGGCTAATAGAATGTGTAAATGTTTAGAGAAATATAAGTAGTTTAAGAATATTAAAATTCCGAGAATATGCAGCCACCAAGCAGAACGCTCTATAATGATCAACGTACTTTCTGAAAAAGTATCAAACAACGGTAATAACCAATTACTCACCGGAAAAGATCCGGCTTTGATGTAATGTTCTGCTCCTAAAAGTTGAAGTTGCTGGTCTGCTGCATTCATAATTAAGAAAAGTGACATAAGTACCATTTCAAAATACAGAATATAATTAGCATCGTTTTTGGGCCAACCTTTCATTTCGGGTTTCCAAAAACGTCTTATTTTTATAATATTTCTGCGTATCCAAAATAAAATAACACTAACAAAAACCAAAAACGCCAAGATTTCAAATGAAGCGATAAGCACATTGTATAAACTTCCCATTCCGGCAAACACCCTATGCGTACCAAACAGACCATCGATGATGATTTCTAAAACTTCAATGTTAATAATTATAAACCCTACATAAACAATAATATGAAGCAATCCTGCAATAGGACGAACGGTCATTTTAGATTGTCCCAAGGCAATACGAATAACATTATTCATTCGCAGGCTTTTGTTATCTATTTCTCCTATTTCTTTACCTAATTTTATGTTTCGATAAATCTTTTTACAGTTTTTAATAAAATAGCCAATACCTGCAACAAGTGCTATAAGAAACAGAATGTTTGGTATGTATTGCATAACGTTTTTTTAGTTTTGGTTAGGTTGTTGATATGCTTTTTCTTTTTTTCCGAAAAGGGAAAAATGCACATATCGTTTGGGATGAAGTTTCATATCTTCCAAGAGTTGCTCTAGTTGTTTTGAAGCGCCTTCGAGATTATCGTATAGTTTTTCGTCTTT
Source organism: Flavobacteriaceae bacterium (assembly GCA_026992695.1). Classification (GTDB taxonomy): domain Bacteria; phylum Bacteroidota; class Bacteroidia; order Flavobacteriales; family Flavobacteriaceae; genus Marifrigoribacter. The sequence goes on along the minus strand of JALWYP010000151.1, from coordinate 1,155 downwards.
TAATAATTTTCCTACGCTTCCTTCCCCACTTTCAATTTGCACAGCCATATTCTTGAATTTTGTAATAGTAACTTGTAAATCTTGCATCATAGGTTTAATTTTTACTTGTGCTAACGAATCGGATAGCTTGGCAAAATTTGAAGAAGTGGTTTCGAGGTTAGAAAATGTAGAAGAGAGCTTGGTCTTATTATCGGCTAACATGGCATTTAAATTTCCGGATGTAACTTTAAATGAACGAACGGTTTGATTTAAACCCGCAATGGTTTGTTTTAAATCTTGTTGTGTTGTAGAGTCTAAAACTTTATTTAAGTTAACCAATAAAGAGTCTAAGTTACTCATTACCTTATTAACTTTTTGCTCCATAGGTTTAAGTCCTGTTGTCATAGACTCTATCATCCCTTGCTCTATTATTCCTTTAAGCATATCGCCATCTTTAGCAACAGGTTCTTTTGTCTCGGTGGGAATAATTGAAAGGTATTTTCCGCCTAAAAATCCTCCGCTTGCCAACTTTACTACACTGTTTTTTGAAAATTGAAAGTCTTTTTCAATTGTAAATTTTACTATTAATTCTTTACCTGAAGAGGAAAAATCGATATTAGAAACTTTGCCAATTTTATAACCATTTACGTTTACCGGCGCACCGTTTTCCAGTCCACCAACATTGCTATAAGTTACATAATACACTTTAGATTTTGATAATAAATCGGTTCCTTTTAAATAGTTGTACCCAAAAATGAATAATAAGATGGATACAAGTGCAAAAATTCCGGTTTTAACTTCTCTGGATAGTTTCAAATGGTCTTAATTTATTGATAGAAAACAAAAATATAAAAAAAACTATGAATATGGATAATAAAGTTTAGAAAGGATTGTTTATTGAAGAATTTATTTTTCATTTATGTCTACACAAAATAATAAATAACAAAAAAGAAGCCCGAAAGCTTCTTAAATAAGAGTATATATAAAAACAAAAAAGTTAAATTTCTTCGTTTTTTCTTTCTTCTTTTTTTAGTTTCCAACGTTCAAGTAATGCGCCACCAATCCAATACGGTATTACAAAACCAACCAAGAAAAACATTAACCAAAATCCTATGGTTAAAATAGTTAGCACTAACAAAAATCCTAAATATTGATCAAACTCAAACATAGTTATAT
>JALWYP010000150.1 GCA_026992695.1 Flavobacteriaceae bacterium | reverse complement strand
TGCAAATATAAATCGGTTTTTATTGACCACAAATGTTTTTTACCCTTTTTTTTGTTGTTTTCTTTCTTGCATTTACCAAGTGGTTGATTTTAACCTATTTAATCGCACAAAAAACGTTGTTATTTGTCTCTTTTTTTTGCTGTCGTTGTAAATTTACGGGTTAGGGATAGTAGCTAGCTACCGTGTAGCGCGGATAGCCCGACCCACAGACAAAAAATGTCTGGGGGGAACCCTATAAAATATTTCAAAAAAACGGATAGCTAAACTACTAATTGAAAGAATATTAAACAAACATTTTCAAAATTAGTTATTAACATTTTTCTTATTCCAATGGGAAGATAAGTCTAAGAAATTAATTGGTGAAGCCGGTTCTTGACGTTCTAAAATATCATTTTGGAAAGAGCGCTCCAAAATATCTTCGATTAGGTAATCTTCTTTATTTTCAAAAGGTTTATACGCTTCTTTAAGTGAAATATTAAACATCTTTGCTGTGGTGTTATACCAAAAAGCTCGCCAACCGCTACGAAGTTCTTTTACCAAGTCAAATGCCGTACGTCCTGTTTGACGATGGATAAGCTTAACCAAAATTTGACCTTCGGTGCGGGTGAGTTTCTTTAGTTTTTCAGAAAATTCGCCTTCTATGTATTTTTGAATACGTTTGGTGTAGATTTTTCGTTTTCGTTTTGATTTTATTGCGGCAAGTCGTTGTGTCATTACAGTTAATCGGTCTGCTGCTAATTTTGCGTAAGGATAAACTTTACGGGTTTTACGACGAAGGATAAGGTAGCGTCTTCTGTCTTGTTTCGAATTAAACTTTAATTTATTAAGTAAGACCACTTCGTTTAACTCGATAGTTTCTCTGGCAATCGTATCTCCTTTTACAATATAATAAAACGTTTCGGTGCTATCATTATGTTTTACAGAAGACTGTAAGGTATCTTGCCCCCAAGTTATAACCGGTACTATAAATAAAATGTATAAAAAGTGTTTCATTATTTTTTGTTTCCTACAAATCGGTACGCTAAAATCGTTCCAAAAATAAACATTTTGTTGTAGTGCTGTTTGCTTAAGATTATTTATTTTTGAATTCGCTTAAACAAACTCTATACAATACATTATTATATTATGGCAAAATCTATATTGAATAAAAAATCGATTTCGTTTTTAGAAAGATATCTTAACAATGCTGCTCCAACCGGTTATGAATGGGATGGGCAAAAAATCTGGATGGACTATTTAAAGCCCTATGTGGATGAATTTATTACCGACACATATGGTACAGCGGTTGCGGTTATAAATAAGAAAGCAGATTATAAAATTGTTATTGAAGGTCATGCCGATGAAATTTCGTGGTATGTAAACTATATTAGTGATAACGGATTGATTTATGTAATACGAAACGGTGGAAGCGACCACCAGATTGCTCCTTCAAAAGTAGTTAACATTCATACTAAAAAGGGAATTGTAAAAGGTGTTTTTGGATGGCCTGCAATTCATACCAGAAACAGAGCAAAAGAAGAAGCGCCAAAACCCGATAATATTTTTATAGATGTAGGAGCTAAGGATAAAAAAGAGGTTGAAAAAATGAATATTCATGTGGGATGTGTTATTACGTATCCGGATGAATTTCATATTTTAAACAACGATAAATTTGTTTGCCGGGCATTGGATAATCGAATGGGCGGTTTTATGATTGCCGAAGTAGCTCGTTTGTTACACGAAAATAAAAAGAAACTGCCGTTTGGGTTGTACATCACCAACTCGGTTCAAGAAGAAATTGGATTACGCGGTGCGCAAATGATTACCGAGCGCATAAAACCCAACGTGGCTATTGTTACTGATGTTACGCATGACACTACCACGCCTATGATTGACAAGAAAAAAGAAGGTCATATTGAATTAGGCAAAGGTCCGGTTATTGCTTATGCTCCAGCAGTTCAACAAAAACTACGCGACTTGATTATTGATACTGCCGAAGCGAAAAAAATAGATTTTCAACGTGCTGCGCTTTCTCGTGCAACCGGAACTGACA
>JALWYP010000149.1 GCA_026992695.1 Flavobacteriaceae bacterium | reverse complement strand
ATCTTATTTTATACAAATTGCTGGTATAAAATACTTTAGAAAAATAAAAAAAGGTACTCTATGAAAGTGAAAACTATTCTGGTCTCTCAACCTGAGCCAAAGGTAGAAAACTCTCCTTATTTTGACTTAATTGAAAAGCAAAAGGTAAAAATAGATTTCAGACCCTTTATACACGTAGAAGGTGTAAGCGGAAAAGATGTACGCGCTCAAAAAATAGATTTAAGCCAATTTTCTGCTATTATTTTAAACAGTAGAAATGCAGCCGATCATTATTTTAGAATTGCCGAAGAATTGCGATTTAAGGTACCGGATAACATGCGTTATTTTTGCCAAAGTGAAGCCATTGCTAACTACCTTCAAAAATACATTGTTTACAGAAAAAGAAAAATTTATGTAGGAAAACGTACTTTTTCTGAGTTAACTCCTTTGTTTAAAAAATACAAAACCGAAACGTTTTTATTACCTGCATCAGACAAACTAAAACCTGAAGTTCCAAAAATTTTAAACGATTTAAAACTTAATTGGAAACAAGCTACTTTTTATAAAACTGTAGTGAGTGACTTGTCTGATTTACGTGATGTTTATTACGACATTTTAGTGTTTTTTAGTCCCAGCGGAATAGAATCGCTTTTGAAAAATTTCCCTGATTTTGAACAAAACAACACACGCATTGCTGTTTTTGGCAACACAACTGTAAAAGCTGCCGAAGCGCAAGGACTACGAGTAGATATTAAAGCACCTACACCCGATACTCCTTCGATGACGATGGCTCTTGAAAAATATATTAAAGAAGCTAATAAACGTAAATAATATTAAGTTCTAAACTTAATTAAACCCTGCGCTTTAATAACGATTTACCAAATTGTTTTAGAAAAAATTTGTCTGTCTCATTCACAGGTAATTTTTTCAATACTTTAAATGCTTTTTTTGTGTAGTCCTCAATGGCTTCTTGAGTTGCTTGTGCCGATCCGGTTTCAACAAACAACTTTTTTACACGTTCAATTTTAGACGTAACATCTTTGGGCTGAGAATTAAATAAAAGCAACATTTCTTCTCTTTGTAAACTTGTAGCAAATTCAATTGCTTTTAAAAAAAGATAGGTTTTTTTATTTTCTATAATATCACCGCCAATTTGTTTACCGAAAGTTTCCGGATTTCCGAAGGCATCTAAATAATCATCTTGTAATTGAAAAGCAATTCCTAAGTTTCTTCCAAATTCATATACCATTTCCTGAGTAGACTTTTTCACCTTAGCCACAATAGCTCCCATTTTCATAGAAGCAGCCACTAAAACAGCAGTTTTATATTCTATCATTTTTAAGTATTCAGAAATGGTAACATCATCTCGTTTTTCAAAATCCATATCCATTTGCTGCCCTTCACAAACTTGTAAAGCCGTAGTACTAAATAATTTTGCGAGATTTCTAAATGTTTTTGGTTTGTACCCTTCAAACAGTTGATAGGCTAATATTAACAAAGCATCCCCCGATAAAATCCCGGTATTTACATTCCATTTTTGATGTACCGTTTCGTTACCTCTACGCAACGGAGCCTCATCCATAATATCGTCATGAATTAACGAAAAATTATGAAACAATTCCATTGCCATAGCAGCAGGCAGTGCTTTTTTGTAATCTTGATTAAAAAAATCACACGTCATTAATGTTAATACAGGACGCAAACGTTTGCCTCCTAATGAAAGAATATAACGAACCGGACTGTATAATGTACTTGGCGATTCCGGTATAACAACTTGTTGTAAAGATTGATCTATTTGTTTTTGGAATATGGGTAACCTATCCATTAGAGTTTTTTGTTTTGGCAAATGTACTTAAAAGACATGAAACTTAACAGTTATGCCACAAGTAACAAAGATTATGAACAACAAACAAAATACTTCGGAAACTTTTTTTGTTTCTAAAGTTTCCTTTTATATCTTTGCGCCTTAAAACAGCAACTAATCTTGAAAGAAAAAATTATAAAAAAAGCCGCAGATATGTTTCTAACACTTGGTTTTAAAAGTGTAACGATGGATGATATTGCCAAT
>JALWYP010000148.1 GCA_026992695.1 Flavobacteriaceae bacterium | reverse complement strand
CGTTTGTATTTAATTGAATATCAATATAATACATTAGCGAGAAAATAATGGTTATAATTTTTCAGGTATCCATTTTATTTCTTCAGCCTGCAAGTCGTGTGTCAATTTTCGTGCCAGCACAAACAGGTAATCCGATAATCTATTTAAATACTTTAAAACTTCTTGTGGAACAGGCTCTTGTGAGAGAAGTAAGGTTGTTAATCGTTCGGCTCGACGACATACACAACGAGCAATGTGACAATATGACACGGTAGTATGCCCGCCGGGAAGCACAAAATGTGTCATCGGTGGAAGTTTTTGGTTCATCTCATCCATTTTTTGTTCAAGATAAACACTATCTTCTTCGGTAATAACCGGAATATTTAATCTACTTTTTCCGCTCTTTAAGGTAGCTTTATTCGGGTCGGTAGCTAAAACTGCTCCAAGTGTAAATAATTTGTCTTGAATACGAATAAGGTCTTCTTTTAAATACGACTTAATTTCTTGGTCTCGTATTAATCCTATATACGAATTTAGTTCATCTACTGTTCCGTAACTTTCAATACGTATGTGGTATTTAGGCACGCGTGTACCACCAAACAATGATGTGGTTCCTTTGTCGCCTGTTTTTGTATATATTTTCATAGTACCTTTATTGAATTGATTAAAACCAAACGCAACAACCTTTTCATTTTCTATTATTTATTTTCTTTCTTTTCATTTTTTCGTTTAAAATAGCTTTCTCTAAAACTCCTATTTTTTCTCTTTCGCAATGTATTTGTGTTGTGCTTATTCCAAAAAAACACTAAAACCAACAACAAAATACCACCAACGATTAATACATAGACATATGGGTTTGAAAAAAAAGAATTCATCATTGCTTTATTTTTTAAATACTAGTTTTATCATTTTATCAAAAATGGCTGTGTTTTCATAAATACCGCTAAATAGCTCTTGCCCTGGACCTTTTGCAAACACAGGAATCAATGTTGCAGAATGCCCATCGGTAGAAAAAATCGGTTTTATTTTGTTATAATCTCCATTATCTGAAGCAAGTGTAAAACCACCTGTTTCGTGATCGGCTAAAACAATTACTAAGGTATTTCCGTCTGCTTCAGCAAAATCGAGTGCGACACCTATCGTATTATCAAAATCTATAAGCTCACTAATAAGATAATCGGCATTTTTAGCATGACCTCCCCAATCTACTTGCGATCCTTCTACCATTAAAAAAAAACCTTTGTCGCTAAGCTGCGAAAGTGATTCAATTGCTAAACGGGTAGCATTTGGTAAAAAATCGCCTCTACCTTCCAGCATTTTAGGCATACCGTCTGGAGCCAGTAAGTATCCTTGCTTGTAGTTAAATACCGGTTTTACGTTGTTAGGCAATCCGTCTGTGTTTACGGTAAATCCTTTCTCTTCTAGTTTGGAAATAAGATTTTTACCATCTTTCCGTTTTGAAAAAAAATCGGTTCCTCCTCCGGCAAAAAAATCAATTTCAGAATCTACCAACGACAGGGCAATATCTTCATAATCTCTACGAGATTTCACATGGGTATAAAATGCAGCCGGAGTTGCATGAACAACCGACGATGTAGCTACTACTCCTGTAGCATAACCAATAGCCGAAAGTTCTTCAACAATAGTGGGGACGGGATTTAAGTTTTTATCCAAACCCAATACGCCATTGTTGGTTTTAACTCCCGATGCAAAAGCAGTTGCTCCTGCTGCCGAATCGGTTATTAAATCGCTTGCAGACGATGTTTTTATTAAACTAATCTGTGAAAAACGCAGGTAGTTTGATGCTTTTTTATTGTAATAGAAAGATGATGATAATTGACTTAAACCCGTGCCATCACCAATGAGTAATATTATGTTTTTGGGATATTTTTTAATGTTTTGAGCTGGAGTTTCGGTATTTTTAATTTTTGTATCGGAAGAAGTATCACTAACCTTTACTGAAACACACGAAGTGGTTATGATAACTAATAGTAAAATAAGAAATGTTATTTTTTTCATTGTTGAAGAATATTTTATTTTTTCAAAAGTACGGATAAGTAAAAAAATAAGATGTATTTAAGGA
>JALWYP010000147.1 GCA_026992695.1 Flavobacteriaceae bacterium | reverse complement strand
AGATGGTAGTACTTCTACCGCAATTGGAGCAGCAGTTGTATCTAATTTGCCTACGATTTTTATCACGGGAGATTTGAGTTTTTTCTATGATAGTAATGCATTGTGGAACAACTACATCCCAAAGAATTTTAAAATCATTTTAATAAATAATTCGGGAGGCGGAATTTTTAAAATTATTGCAAAAAACAAAGAATCTGATAAATTTTCAACCTTTTTTGAAACCAAACATAACCTCACTGCCAAATATCTTTGTAAAATGTATGGTTTTAAATACAAAGAAATAAACTCTAAAAAAGATTTTGAAACCAAACTCCAATCTTTTTTTGACATAACAAACAAACCGGCTTTATTAGAAATAAAAACACCGTCTACACTAAACGATAAAGTACTAAGCGATTATTTTGTTGCCATTACTACTTCTATTTAGCAGCTTTTTTATTCTTAATAAATTGCATCCCCCAATGATAGGCTTCATCTAACGAAGTAAATTCTTTAACAGGTTTTTTGATAAAATTACTCTCTAACGAAACCGTAGAAAACTTTTTTTGGTTTGGATAAACAACTGCCAATGCTTTAAGGTTAGGAATTCTGTTCAAAAACTCATAATCAGTTGGAACCAAAGAATATGAATGCTTTCTATACGAAACATAAAAAAAAGGGCTCGTTCCAATAATTTTTAATCCGTTAAACAAAAGAGAAAGTCCGTTTTTATAAGACAATGTGATTCCTTCAGCAAATTCGGCTACTACAAAATGTTTATAGAAAAAAACGGTAGCTATTTCATTTTTAATAACCTTTATTAATTTAACCTCATTCGGAAGTTGATGTTCTCTCACAGCAAATTATTAGAAGGTGAAATTATAAAAAGTTTTTTTAATACAGAAAGATAAGGTTAAAAATACGCATCTTTGCATTATGATTTATATAGGACAAAAAAATACCCTGACTATTTTACGAGAAACAGACCCCGGACTTTATCTGGGTGATGATGAAGACAATGTAGTTTTATTACCAAATAAATACATCCCTGAGGATTTTAAAATTGGCGATGAACTTTCTGTTTTTGTGTATTTAGATCACGAAGAGCGTCCCGTTGCTACAACTTTAGAGCCCCATATTAACTTAAATGAATTTGCCTATTTACGTTGCGAAGATGTTACCAAATACGGAGCTTTTTTAGATTGGGGACTTGAAAAACAACTTTTTGTGCCGTTTAAAGAGCAAGCCCGTCCTATGAAAGTAGGAAGTTGGTATATTGTTTATCTTTATTTAGACGATAAAACAAACAGATTAGTAGCTTCAAGCAAAACCAATAAATTTTTAAATAATGAAAATCTTGATATAAAGGCGTTTGATGAAGTTTCAATTTTGGTTACGCACCTCACAGATAAAGGTGCCAATGTAATTATTAATGGCAAATACAAAGGGTTAATTTATTTAGAAGATATTTTTGAAGACATTCGCACGGGTGACAAACTCACTGCTTACATAAAAAAAATAAGACCCGACAATAAAATAGATGTAGTCTTACAAGCACCGGGATATAAAAGCATAGAACCCAATGCGCAATTTATTTTGGATGAATTAAAAATTGCCGGAGGTTTTTTACCTTTACATGATAAATCAAATCCCGATGCTATTAAAAATGAATTGGGGCTAAGCAAAAAAAGCTTTAAAAAAGCAATTGGAACACTCTATAAAAACAAACAAATACTTATAAAAGAAGACGGAATAGAATTAATATAATGTAATGTGAAAAAAACTTTACCTATAAGTGCCGTTTGTATTACACTCAATGAAGAACGGTGGATTAAACGCTACATAGAAAGTCTTTGGTTTACCGAAGAAATTATTATTGTAGATTCTTTTAGCACGGATAATACCGTTAAAATTGCTTCGGGTTATGAAAAAGTAACCGTTTTTCAACGAAAATTCGATAATTTTTCTGCCCAAAAAAACTTTGCACTCTCCAAAGCAAAAAACCAATGGGTGACTTTTTTTGATTTAGATGAAGAAATCTCTGAAGAACTTGCAAAAGAAATAATTAAAACATTTGAAGCCGCCCCAACAGAGATTGCCTTTTTAGTAAGACGAAACATTATTTTTATGGAAAAACCACTTAAATATAGTGGTTTTCAGACCGATTGGGTAGCCCGGTTTTTTAACAAAGATTTTTGCTCGTACAAAAATTTAGTTCATGAAACGCTGGAAGTAAACGGAAAAACCGGAAAATTAAAAACGCTTGTCCCGCACCATTCCTATAAAAGTTTTGACGATTATACAAGCAAACTTTACAAGTATAGCTCGCTACAAGCACAGATGCTTTTTGATAAAGGAAAAAAAGCAACGCTTTTGCATCTATTCTTTAGACCCGCATATCGGTTTTGGCACCAATACATCATAAGGTTGGGTATTTTAGACGGAAAAGAAGGGTTTATCCTTGCCTATATTAATGCTTATTCGGTTTTTAGGCGGTATGTAAAACTGTTTTTATTACAAAAGAAAATACAATAAGATGAAAAAAAAACACAAGATTGCATTTATTCATCTTGATGAAATACATCACATTAATCATTTTGTTGCTATTGCCAAAGAACTATCTTATGAACACGATGTAAGCATCTTAACATTTCCTGGAAAACACAGCTATCTATTTAAGACTTTAAAACAAATAAAAGCAGACAAAGTAAAAGTAGAACAACTTAAAACACATCCTTTTAGAGCCCTAACAGATAGATTAAAAAAGAGAGAATTTCCAAGAAAAGGCTTTTGGATGAAAAAAAACAAAAAATACCTACTTTCTTTTGATGCTATTCTTTTCACAGACTTTATACATCACAAAGTATATAGTTTTAGGGGAGAACATTTAAAACCTGTTCTCATTTTTATTAATCATGGTATGACCGGCAGGTCTTATTCTTACAAAAAAGATTTATTAGATTTTGACATACATCTTATTCCCGGAAAATTCACCTATAACGAGTTCAAAAGAAGAAAACTACTACGCAAAACTTTTATTACAGGTTATTCAAAGTTAGATGTTATTAAGTCCATAAAACCAAAACCACTTTTTAAAAATAACAAGCCTATTGTTCTTTATAATCCTCATTTCACCCCGCCTTACTCCTCTTGGCATCCTTGGGGGCTATCTATTTTAGAATATTTTTATAAAGTAAAAGATTACAATTTAATCTTTGCGCCACATATAAACTTATTTGCACAAAAAGGAGGTGAAAAAGAAGCGGATATTCCTCAAAAATATTTCAAAGCAAACAATATTTATATTGATTTGGGAAGCACAAAAAGTGTCGATATGGTTTACACGCAGTTGGCAACTATATTTATGGGTGATGTTTCCAGCCAAGTATATGAGTTTATTATTACTCCTCGACCTTGTATATTTTTAAATCATCAAAACATAGCTTATAAAGAAGACACCGATTACAGGTTTTGGAAGTGTGGTGATGTAATAACAAAATTACAAGAACTGGAAAGCGCATTAAAAATAGCGCCTAAACATTTTAAAACTACCTATAAAAATATACAAGAATCTATAAATAAAGAAAACATTTATCAAGAAGAAGGTTCAACTGCCTCAAAAAGGACTGCAGAAGTTATTATGTTAGAACTGGATAAGATCCTTTAAAGATATTTATCAATTCCGTTTTTACACCTTAATAATTTTTTATCTATAGCCTCTTGCTGAATCACTTCATTTTTATTCAACCCGCTTTTTGAAACCGTTTTATGCCAAATATGGTAAACAATTGCCGCATATCGTATTCGTTTTCCTTTTGTACCATAATTCAACATCCTAATTGCTAATTCCGAATCTTCTCTTCCCCATCCAGTCATATCTTCATTATATCCGTTCACTGCAATAAAATCTTCTCTCCAAAAAGACAGGTTACATCCTCTTAATTTTTTTGAAAGTACACTTTTAGCCCGATAAAATGAGCTTAAAAAAGGAAGATGCAGGTTACGGGTTCTTTTCTTTATTCCGTTAGAAAAAAAACCAATAGTTACATCTTTAACAGAAAACAATTCGGGCAAAAACTCTTTTTTTACAGATACCCTGCTACCGTAAAGATAACACCCTCTTTCGGCAAAATGCTTATGGTCTTTAATAAAACTAGGATGTAAGATACAATCACCATCAGTCTGTATAATATAATGGGCATTTGTTTGTGCTATACTTTTGTTTAAAATTTCAGAACGTCTAAATCCTTTATCTTCATGCCAAATATGAATAATAGGAATAGGAAATCTCGTTTTAAAACTATCTATTAACTTTCTTGTATCCTCTTTTGAGCCGTCATCGGCTATAATTAATTCATCGGGAAGCTCAACCTGTTGCTGTACACTCAACAAAAATAATTCGAGTGCTTCTTTCCAATTATAAGTCGATACCAATAACGCTGTTTTCAAAAAATATTTTTTCCAAATATACCTTTTTTACAGAAACCGAAAAGAAGCTCTTTTAAAATTAGTAAATTTGTTTTTTTTCAAACACACTATGGAAGAAATCATCATAAAAGCATTTACCATATTAAACAAAGGTGGAACTATACTCTACCCTACCGATACCGTTTGGGGAATTGGCTGTGATGCAACAAATTTTGAAGCTGTAGAAAAAATTTACAATCTGAAAAATCGCCCGAAAAGCAAAGCGATGATTTGCTTGGTTAGTGATTTTAAAATGCTTAATAGATACATTGAAGAAATTCCGGAAGTAGCTTACGACATTCTAAAATATGCGACAAAACCTACAACCATTATTTATGACAGACCTTTAGGAATTGCTACAAACCTAATAGCTTCAGACAATACCTTAGCTTTTCGTGTGGTTAAAGAAGGTTTTGCGCATCAGCTTATAAAGAAACAAAAACGTCCCTTGGTATCTACCTCCGCAAACATTTCGGGAAATAAAACACCTTCAAATTTTAACGAAATAGCTCCACATATTTTGCACGGTGTAGACTATGTAGTACCTTTGCAGGAATCTAAAAAAAACAATAAACCTTCAGCAATTATTAAATTAAAATCAAATGGAGAAGTAACTATTATTAGAAAATAATGCTTCTATAATTACCCTAACCAAAAACAAATTCATCTATCTATTAATTCGCAACCAAGTGAGTGCTACCCAAAAACATACAAACGCATTACAAAATGCCCTATTTAGAGTTATTACAAAAGCTTCAGAAAATTTAAATTTAAAAAGCTATGTAATAGGCGGATATGTACGCGATTATTTTTTAGAACGCGGAAATGCAAAAGACATAGATGTAGTAGCAATAGGAAGTGGAATTAAATTAGCCGAAGAAGTCTCAAAACTACTTCCTAATAAACCCAAAGTTTCTGTTTTTAAAAATTACGGAACCGCTATGCTAAAAACCAACGGAATTGAACTGGAATTTGTAGGAGCAAGAAAAGAATCGTATCAAAAAAACAGCCGAAATCCCATTGTAGAAAACGGAACCTTAGAAGACGACCAAAACCGAAGAGATTTTACCATAAACGCTCTGGCATTAAGCCTTAACGACGCTACTTTTGGCGAATTACTAGACCCTTTTAACGGCATACAAGACCTACAAAACAAAGTTATTCGCACTCCTTTAAACCCCGATATTACGTATAGCGACGATCCCTTACGAATGATGCGTGCCATCCGGTTTGCAACGCAACTTCAATTTACTATTGAAGAAAAATCGTTACAATCTATTACTAAAAATGCCGAACGAATTAATATTATTTCGAAAGAACGAATTGTTGATGAATTACATAAAATTTTAGCTTCTAATAAACCTTCTATCGGATTTGCTTTACTTCACAAAACCGGTTTATTGCCTTATATTTTACCCGAATTGGTTGCCTTACAAGGCGTAGAAGAAGTTGAGGGACAACGGCATAAAGACAACTTTTGGCACACGCTCGAAGTAGTCGATAATATTGCTAAAACCACAGATAATCTATGGCTTCGTTGGGCAGCACTACTTCACGATATTGGTAAAGCACCCACCAAACGGTTTAACAAAAAACAAGGTTGGACTTTTCACGGACATGAGTTTGTAGGCTCAAAAATGGTCTATAAACTATTTAAACGACTTAAAATGCCTCTTAACGACAAAATGAAATTTGTACAAAAAATGGTATTGCTAAGTTCCAGACCCATTGTAATTGCTACCGATGTAACCGATAGCGCCGTTCGTAGATTGGTTTTTGATGCAAGCGATACCATAGACGAATTAATGACACTTTGTGAGGCAGATATAACCACCAAAAATGAGAAGCGCAAAAAAAAATACAAAGAAAACTTTAAACGCGTTAGAGAAAAAATTATCGAGGTTGAAGAACGTGATAGTGTTCGGAATTTTCAACCACCCGTTTCCGGCGAAGAAATAATGAAAACATTTAACCTAAAACCTTCACGCGAAATAGGAATTATTAAAGAAACTATAAAAGAAGCCATATTAGACGGAAAAATACCTAATGAATACGAAGCGGCTAAAATACTAATGCTCCAAAAAGGAAAAGAATTAGGCTTAACACCAATTGTTAAATGAAAAAATTACTTTTAGAATCCGATCGATTGCTTATTCGTCCTTTTAAATTAGGAGACGAACAAGAGGTATTTGAATTTAGTTCAGATGAAACGGTTAACAAATATACAGGCGACAGCTTACGCACCACACTTGAAGAAGCAAAAAAAATTATCACCAATGTTTGGCTTCCCGATTATGCCAATTACGGCTACGGAAGATTAGCCGTTATTTATAAACCCGATAACAAGATTATTGGTTTTAACGGTTTTAAATACCACCCCGATTTTAAATTTACCGATTTTGGATATCGTTTTTTATCTTCCCATTGGGGAAAAGGTATTGCTACCGAATCTTCAAAAATGATTTTAAAACACGGTTATCAAAATCTGCCCATTGATGAAGTGCTGGGTTTTGTGATGAAAGAAAATCCGGCTTCTAGTAACGTTTTAAAAAAAATAGGATTTAAGTATAAAAAATTTGTCGGATATCCCGGAGAAGGAGAAGAAAAAAAATACGAATGGTATTATTTAACAAGAAAAATGTATGAAGAAGGACAATAAAAAAGTGGTGTACTGGTTGCTAACCGGTTGCCTGCTAATTTTTATTA
>JALWYP010000146.1 GCA_026992695.1 Flavobacteriaceae bacterium | reverse complement strand
AAGTGGTTGGGCAATCTCGCTTTTTTATACTTTTTTAAAAAAACGGGGAGACTCCAAATTATTTTAAAATTGATTTAATGATAAAATTGCAATATCTTTATTGAAAAATATCCGGTGAAGAATTTAATATGAAAAAAGAAAAAGTTATAGTTGCCATGAGCGGAGGCGTTGACAGTTCCGTCTCCGTTTTTTTGATGCTTGAAGCGGGTTATGATGTTGTCGGAGTAACCCTTGACTTGTATGAGGGCAATGAAAGTCTGCTTAAAGATGCGGAAAATGTGGCGAAGTTTTTAAATATTCCTTGGGTAAGAGCTGACTACCGAAATCATTTTAAAGAAAATATTATGAAATTAAAGTTAGTAGTTTTTATCGCATTTTTTTCAACACTTTCAGTTTTTTCTCAATTAGATAAAAAAATACTGGAAGACATTAACAAGATAGAAAGTAAGGTAATCGATTGGCGGCATTACTTTCATGAAAACCCGGAACTATCCAATCGTGAATTCAATACGGCAAAAAAGATTGCCGACCACCTAAAGAGTTTAGGGTTAGAGGTACAAACCGGTGTAGCTAAAACCGGAGTAGTAGCTATTTTAAAAGGCGATAAACCCGGAAAAGTGGTTGCGCTTAGAGCCGATATTGATGCGTTACCGGTAACCGAACGTAATGATTTACCTTTTAAAAGCAATGTTTCCGCTACTTTTTTGGGTAAGGAAACCGGAGTTATGCACGCGTGTGGACACGATACGCACATTTCCATTTTAATGGGAGTAGCCGAAGTACTTTCTAAAAATAAGAATTTATTAAAAGGAACGGTTAAATTTATTTTTCAACCAGCCGAAGAGGGAGCACCTCCGGGAGAAGAGGGTGGCGCAAAACTAATGGTAAAAGAAGGCGTTTTAGAAAACCCGAAAGTAGATGCTGTTTTTGGACTCCATATTGCATCGGGGCAACCTGTAGGAACACTGGCATACCGCCCCGGCGGAATTATGGCGGCAGTTGAGCGGTTTGTAGTAAAAGTAAAAGGAAAGCAAACCCATGGTGCCAGACCTTGGGCAGGCGTTGACCCTATTTATATTTCGGCTAAAATTATAGATGGTTTTCAAGGTATTATTAGCAGGGAATCGGAGCTTGTTAACGGTGCTGCAGTTATTACCGTTGGAAAAATTTCGGGAGGAGTACGTTTTAATATTATACCTGAAGAAGTAGAAATGATAGGAACCGTACGAACCTTAGATCCAAAAATGCGAGAATTTATTATTAAAAGAATGAATGAAGTAGCACAAGGAATAGCAAAAACGTATCGTGCCGAAGCAACCATAGATTGGCAAAGCAATACGTTGGTAACGTATAATGACCCGAAACTTACCAAAGAAATGCTACCAAGTTTTGAAAAAGCAGCAGGAAAGAAAAACGTATTTGAGGTAAAACCCGTAACAGGAGGCGAGGATTTTTCGTATTTTTCAGATAAAGTACCCGGATTGTATTTCTTTTTAGGAGGAATGACTCCCGGAAATACAAAACCCTATCCGCATCATACACCCGATTTTAAAATTGATGATTCGAGTATGAAATTAGGAGTAAAAACTTTTTGTGAGCTAACCATCGACTATTTGAACAATCATTAAACTGCATTTATAAATGGAAAATATACTTAGTTTTATCCAATCTGTTCCGTGGTGGGGATGGTTGCTTTTAGTACTGTTTTTGGTTGCTATTCGTGATATACTACAACCCAAACACACCATTAGTCATAACTTCCCAATAGTTGGACATTTTAGGTATATGCTAGAAAAAATCGGTCCCGAACTACGGCAATATTTAGTTGCAAATAATAGAGAAGAACTTCCTTTTAATAGAATTGAACGCGGGTGGATTTACGCTTCGGCAAAAAAGGAAAACAATTATGAGGGCTTCGGTACCGACCGAGATATTTACGATATTCAACACATTTTTGTAAAAAATGCAATGATGCCTTTTAAAGTTCCTGAAAATCATCCGCATAAGCACGACAACTATTTTTTACCCTGTGCTAAAGTAATAGGAAGCTATAATAATAGAGAA
>JALWYP010000145.1 GCA_026992695.1 Flavobacteriaceae bacterium | reverse complement strand
TAGTATTCCTGCACGACTGGGAAGCGACATTTCCAACACAATTTGTTCGCTATTTAGGTTGTTTAGCATTTCGGTAAGAAAACGAGAGTTAAATCCTATTTGCATATCGTCTCCTTGATAATCGCAGGTTAAACGTTCTTCGGCTTTATTGCTGTAGTCTATATCTTCTGCCGAAATATTTAATTCAGCACCGGCAATTTTAAGACGTATTTGATGCGTGGTTTTGTTTGAGAAAATAGAAACCCGACGAACCGAGTTTAAAAATAAATTCCGGTCTATGGTAAGTTTGTTGGGATTTTCTTTAGGGATAACCGCTTCATAATTGGGATACTTTCCGTCAATTAAACGGCATATTAACTGCGTGTTATCAAAACTAAATTTTGCATTGGAATCGTTATACTCAATAGTAACATCTTCTTCGCTTCCGGCTAAAATTCCTTTTAATAAGTTTAGCGGTTTTTTAGGCATTATAAATTCGGCTGTTTGCGAAGCCTGTAAATCATTTCTAGTGTACTTTACCAATTTATGTGCATCGGTAGCAACAAAGGTTAAGCTTTCGGTGCTAAATTGAAAAAACACACCGCTCATTACCGGACGTAAATCGTCGTTTCCGGCAGCAAAAATGGTTTTTGAAATAGCTGTTGCCAATACATCTCCGGGAAGGGTTGTTTTGCTGGGGTCTTGCAACTCAATACTTGCAGGAAAATCTTCGGCATTTGCATACGCCAAAGCGTATTTGCCATGGCTAGAGCTAATCTCGATAGTGTTGTTCTCTTCAATTGTAAAAGTAAGCGGTTGTTCGGCAAATGTTTTTAAAGTATCTAAAAGTAATCTTGCAGGGATACAAACAGCTCCTTTATGATCGCCCTCTACATCTAGTTCTGCCGAAATAGTAGTTTCTAAATCGGATGCGGAAACGGTTAACCGGTTTCCGTCAAGTGAAAATAAAAAATTATCTAAAATAGGTAGGGTATTGTTGTTGTTAATAATACCTCCTAATACTTGTAATTGCTTTAATAAATACGAACTCGATACAATAAATTTCATGCTTCGTTTACAGTTTTGTTATTATAAATTTTGATTTACAAATATATTTTAAATTAATGGTATTATACCAACGTTGCCGAAAAATTATTAACAAGAAAGTTTGATAAATAAACAAGTAGCGAATACCTTGCAAAGAGATGTGTTCAGAAAAAATTAAATGCGTACTTTTGAAACTAAAATAGATCCAATGAAACCTCTTACTTTTTTACTACTTATTTTTACCGTTTTTGCTTGCAATAACAAACAAAAAAAAACAGAAACTAAATCTAGTAGTATTGTTAAACAGAAAGAAACAAATCAATCCGATTTTACCGCAGTTTTTGCCAGTTGCAACGATCAAAAAATGGAGCAACCGCTCTGGAAACCTATTTTAGGAACCCGTCCGGACGTTTTTGTTTGGGGAGGCGATAATATTTATGCAGATACGAAAGATACAACAAAAATGAAACAAGATTATGCCTTGTTACTGGCAAATCCGGACTATAAAAAACTCACAAAACAAACAAAAATAATAGGTACTTGGGACGATCACGATTATGGTATTAACGACGGTGGTAAAGAATGGGAGATTAAAGCCGATGCACAAAAAGTCTTTTTGGATTTTTTAAAAGTACCTAAAGAGAGTCCCAGACGCAATCAAGAAGGGGTTTATACTGCCGAGGTTTTTGAAACGCCAAAAGGAAAAATTAAAATCATACTGCTGGATACAAGATATTTTAGAACCGGATTAAAAAAGAGCAACGTAAGAGGAAGACGCTACGAGCCTTGGGATAAAAATCATAAAGGGACTATTTTGGGAGAAAAACAATGGGAATGGCTTGCTAAAGAATTGCAAGACACAACGGCAACTTTTACGGTACTAAACAGCAGTATTCAAGTTTTGTCTAGCGAACACGGATGGGAGCGTTGGGCTACGTTTCCCAATGAATTGGAAAAATTAAAACAAACCATAAAAAATGCAACTTCAAAAAATATTTTTATTATTAGTGGCGATAGACATTTAGCAGAATTTTCGGTAGATAGGGTAGAAGGACTTCCTTACGAATTGGTAGATTTTACAACCAGTGGTTTAACCAAGACTTATCCCGATTCTCCCGATGACTTAAATTCACTTAGAAAAGGAAAACAAGTAAAGCAATTAAACTTTGGTGTTGTTTATTTTAATTTTGAAAAACAACAAATAAAAATGGAGGTGAGAGGAAAAGATAACACCCTTTACGAAACCTATACATTGGATTTTAAAAAATAAACCAGTATCTTTATTCAAAAAATAAGAATGCAATGAAGTTAGTTTATAAATTAGGAATTGGGGTTTTAATAGTAGGAGGAATATACGCTTCGATACAAGCAGTACAAAACCCGCCAACCGATGATATATTAGAAAAAAAATTAGTAAACGATTATAATGTTTATGCCTTGCCACTACCGCAAGAAATAGATTTTTGTGGCGAACCGGTTCCGTTAAATAATCCGGATATTAGAGAACGCCTCGACAGAGAGTTGTTGGTTAACACCTATTGGCAATCTAACGGATTGTTGTTAATTAAAAGGGCAAATAAATATTTTCCTATTATAGAACCACTATTAAAAAAATACGGCTTACCAGACGATTTTAAATACCTAGTTGTAGCCGAGAGTGGTCTAGAAAATAACAGATCACCGGCAGGAGCAGCCGGATTTTGGCACTTTTTAAAAAGCACCGGAAAAGAATACGGTTTAGAAATAAACTCGTATGTAGATGAACGTTATAACTTAGAGTTAGCAACAAAAGTAGCCGCAAAATATTTAAAAAACTCCAAAAACAAATTCGGTTCTTGGACATTGGCTGCTGCTGCTTACAATGCAGGAAACGGTGGAATTCAAAAACAAATAGACAGACAGGGAGTAAACACATACTACGATTTGTTGCTAAATCAAGAAACCAGTAGGTATGTATTTAGAATTTTGGCTTTTAAAGAAATTTTATCGAACCCGCAAAAATATGGATTTAACTATCGCGAAAAAGATTTGTATGAGCCCATACCCATTCATACTGTAAAAGTTGACACGCCCGTTACCGATTTTGCAAAATTTGCACAACGCTACGGAATAAATTATAAGATATTAAAACTTCATAATCCATGGCTTCGTGATACGTTTTTAAAGAATGCTTCGGGTAAAGCGTATTTTATTCAAATTCCGAAACAAGGTTATTATAATGCAGGACAATAAAAAAATGAGCATTTCTACTCTTTTAATTTTGGTACTTATAGGTTTATTAGCAGGATTTGTAAGCGGATTGTTAGGTATTGGCGGCGGTGTTGTTATTGTTCCGTTAATGATGTTAATTTTTGGATCTTCGCAACTCGAAGCGCAAGGTACAAGTTTGGCAGTATTGGCAGTACCGGTTACATTTTTAGCGGCATACGGTTATTACACCGAAGGATATTTAAATTGGAAATATGCCCTCGCCATTGCTGTTACATTTGTGATAGGCGGTTATTTAGGTTCTAAATTGGCAATTTCAATTCCAAAAGAATTGCTAAAAAAAATATTTGCAATTGCACTTATTATTGTTGCTATAAAAATGCTTTTCGGAAAATAATTGAGCAAGAATAGATTGTCCCGCATTATTCTTTTAAAACATAATTGTTTTGAGTCCCTTCAAAGTTTTTTAACAACGAAATGCCGTTGTAGAAAGCGGTATAATTTAATTCAAAAGAGAGTTCGTATTTCTCGTTAAAAGGATGTAAAACCCCACGCCTTACATCTACAATTTTTTTGTTTTCGTCTATAAAGAAAGAGGTAGGAAAACCTAACGTATGCTTAAGGGTTTGAATAATATGGTTGCTGCTATTTTCATCTTCATTCACATAAACAATTGTGATATGACGAGAATAGTTTTTCGCAACTTTGCGTACCGCTTTTTTGGTGTCCCAAAAAAGTACAACAAAATCAATATCTTTATAATAGTTATTGGCTATTTCATTTAAAGCAGGGATTTCTCCGGTACCGGGCGTGCACCAAGAAGCATAGGTCATTAAAAAAATCGGTTTTTTAAAATCATACATTTCAATCCGCTTGCCCGAAAGTTTTTTAACCTTAAAATCATCTAAATAACTTCCATTCACAACATTTTTTATCAGCGAATCAAATAAAAATTCAGCTTTTTCATAGTCCTTTTCAAAATAAGCTCTATCAGACTTTATCGAGTAATTCTTGAAACTTTTACCCAACCGAATAGACAAAAAAGACTCGTCCGGTATGACCGTATTTTGGCATATCGCTGAAAAAGAAATCAATAAGAAGTATAAAAGTAGTTTTCTACTCATACACATTTGGTTTTGTTAGTTAGACTGCAAATATACAAAAAGGTTGCTTTAGTTACTGCTTAAAAGCATATAAAATTATTAAAATCAATAGTTTATATAAAATTGTATAACAAAAATCCGTTTATTTATTAAATTAAAACAAAGAAAAACCCTGTAAAAAGAAAGAGAAAAACCCTGTAGCTGACAAAAATCAGCGTTTAATCACCTAACTAATATTATCTTAGCTTTTTTATTTATGTAAAAAGATTACTAATCAATAAACTGCAAACACATACGGTATGGGCGATCAAAAAGTAAATAAAATTAAAGGAAAACATACAAAAGCAAGGTTTACACAACATTTGTTGGAAGACTTAAAAGCATTGGATTATATGCTTAAAAACAACTTGTTTGAAGACGATACAATTCGTATTGGTGCCGAACAGGAATTTTGTTTGGTAAATCAAGATTGGAGACCCTCTAAAAAAGCCTTAACTATTTTAAAAAATATTGATGATCCTCATTTTACTACCGAAATTGCAAAATACAACTTAGAGCTTAACTTAGATCCCGTAGTATTAACTAAAAATGCTTTTTATAAGGTTGAAAATCAACTAACTGACTTACTTCAAAAAGCAATTAATAAAGCTGCTCTTGCCCAAAACAAAATTGTTTTAACCGGAATTTTACCCACCATTACCAAAAACGAATTGCAACTGGATTATATGACCCCTAAACCTCGATACTATTTATTAAACAAAATGCTTAAAGAGTTGAGAGGGGGCGACTTTAGATTGCATATTCGTGGCGTAGATGAGCTAAACAACGTACACGATTCGGTTTTGTTTGAGGGTTGCAATACCAGTTTTCAAATGCATTTGCAAATTCCTTCACACGACTTTATTGCCAGTTACAATTGGGCTTTGGCAATTTCGGGAGTGGTGTTAAGTATGTGTGTAAATTCGCCATTGTTATTAGGGCGAGAGCTATGGAGCGAAACACGTATTGCCTTATTTAAACAAAGTATCGATACGCGTAAATCTTCCTATGTATTAAAAAACCAAGAAGCAAGAGTGGCGTTTGGAAACAATAGCTGGGCAGAAGGTAACATTGTTGAAATATATAAAAACCTTATCGCACAACATGACAATATTGTTACTAAAACTATTTCTGTTAACTCACTTGAAGAAATTAAAAACGGAAATACACCAAAACTGGAAGCCCTATGTACTTTTAACGGAACTATTTATAGATGGAATCGTGTATGCTACGGAGTAACAAACGGAAAGCCACACTTACGAATTGAAAACAGATACATCCCCTCCGGTCCCTCTATAAAAGATGAAATGGCTAACTTTGCTTTTTGGGTGGGCTTAATGATGGGAAGACCCAAAGAATATGATACAATGCAAAAAGTGATGGATTTTAGAGATGCCAAAGCAAATTTTATTAAAGCGGCTCGATACGGAAAAGAAAGCCTGCTTTTTTGGGATAATACTTACGTTTCGGCTTCGGACTTGTTGCTACAGAAAATTTTGCCAATAGCAAAATCCGGTTTGCAAAAAATGAATATCGATGATCAAAGTATAAACGAGTTATTGGGTATCATTGAAGAACGTGCAAAAACACAAACAGGTGCTGAATGGATGGTAACGAACTATCGCAAACTCTTAAAAAACAACAAGCCGGATGATTCACTTCAAATTTTAACAAAATCTATTTATGATTTTCAAAAAAATAATAGTCCGGTCTCCCAATGGCGAATGTTACGGGATAACGAAAAATTAGATGCAAAAAAAAATACAGAAGTAGCACATATTATGACAACCCGACTTTTTGTAGTGCATAAAAACGATTTGGCTTCACTGGCCACGAGTATTATGAAGTGGAAAAACATACACCAAGTTCCGGTTGAGAGTAAAAAAGGAAAATTGGTAGGTTTGCTTACTTGGAAACATTTATTGAAATTTCAAGAAAAACAAAAATCAACTGCATTAAATCATTATTTCGTCAAAGATATTATGGTAAAAAAAGTAATAACCGTTACACCACAAACAAGCATTAAAAAAGCAGTAACATTAATGAAAAAACACCAAATAGGATGTTTGCCGGTGATACAAAAAAAATACTTGGTAGGAATAATCACAGCAAAAGATTTAATCGAAGCATCCTATGCGTAAGATTTATAGTAAGGCTTTGGATAAAAACCTGGAAGTATCTAGGATTATCTGTAAAATTGAAGGTAAAAAACCCGGACCTACTATTATCTTTATGGGTGGAATTCATGGTAATGAACCTTCAGGAGTTTTTGCATTGCAGCAAGTTTTTTCAGAAATAAAAAAGAAAAAAAAGGATATTTTCGGAAGTTTATTCGCTTTAAGCGGAAATCTATGGGCACTCGAAAAAGGAGTTCGTTATCAAAAAGAAGATTTAAACCGACTTTGGACAGAAGATTCTATTCAAAAGATTATTAAATCAAGCAATAACCAACTGTCGGAAGATGCCCTGCAATTAAAAGAAATCTACAAAACACTTGTTGCTATTATCGAAAATCATTCACCGCCATTTTATTTTTTCGATTTGCATACAACTTCCGGAGAAACCATTCCGTTTATAACCGTTAATGATAGCTTGTTAAACCGAAAATTCACAAAGCAATATCCGCTTCCGTTAGTGTTGGGTATCGAAGAATATTTAGAAGGTCCCTTGTTAAGTTATATCAACGAATTGGGTTATGTTGCATTTGGGTATGAAGCCGGACAGCACGATGCGCTTTCTGCAATTGAAAACCACGTGGCATTTATTTACCTGTCTCTGTATTTTTCGGGAGTGTTTAAAGAA
>JALWYP010000144.1 GCA_026992695.1 Flavobacteriaceae bacterium | reverse complement strand
CGGTAGCAGGCTTTGTGTACGGTTTTTTGGTTACCTACGGTAAATTTTATAAAGAGATTAAACAACACGAAAACAACCAATAATGAAACACGCTTCGTTATCTTATTTTCCAAAAAATAGAACCGAAGCACCTCTTGTTATTCCGGGATCAAAAAGTATAGCCAATAGGCTATTAATTTTGCAAGCAATTTTTCCCGAAATTACATTAAAAAACCTTCCGGATAGCAATGATGTTCTGATCTTACAAAAAGCTTTGGCTAGTAAAGAAAAGATTTGTAATATTCATCATTCCGGTACTGCAATGCGTTTTTTAACCGCTTATTTTGCAACACAAAAAAACACTTCTGTTACACTTACCGGAAGCAACAGAATGAAGCAACGTCCTGTTGGTATCTTAGTAGAGGCATTACAATCTTTAGGTGCCAAAATTCAATATCAAGAAAAGGAAGGTTTTCCTCCATTACAAATTACAGGAACTCAACTTGTTATAGATAACGTTTTTATTAAAGGCTCGGTAAGTAGCCAATACATCACCGCCTTAATGCTAATTGCCCCGACACTACCCAAAGGTTTAAAAATACAAATAACCGGAAAAATAACTTCTTTGCCTTATATTTTAATGACAGTAAGACTACTACAAGAAATTGGTATTGCTTGTTCGTTTACCGGAAACACCATTGCTATTTCTCCCAAAAAAACAATTTCTCCAATTACCCTAACGGTAGAAAGTGATTGGAGTTCGGCATCTTATTTTTACAGTTTTGTTGCTCTTTCAAAAAAAAATGTACGATTAAAAAATTTTTCAAAGAATAGTATTCAAGGAGATAGCAAAATCATTACATTTTTTAACTCATTAGGCGTAAAAACCATTTTTGAAGACAAACAATCTTTGTTGCTTCAATATGAGAAAAATACAATCACAAAATCACTTGTTTTAAACCTTAATAACACACCCGACTTGGCACAAACAATTGCAGTAACCTGTGTGGGATTGCAAATAAATTGTAAACTTACCGGTTTAGAAACACTACCAATAAAAGAAACCAACAGACTCTTGGCTCTTAAAACCGAACTGGAGAAATTGGGAGCTAAAGTTAATACTACAACCGATTCTATTGAAATACAATCACCCGCAAAATTAAACAAAAACATAGCAATTAACACCTACCAAGACCACCGCATGGCAATGGCTTTTGCTCCTCTCGCTGTCTTAGTTCCTCTTACTATTAATAACCCAACTGTAGTAACAAAATCGTTTCCCTCATTTTGGAATAAGATGCGTTTATTAGGAATAAACTGTTAGAAAAACCTTTACGATTATATTTTATTTTTAATACATCGAACTTCTATGTATATTTGTTTCCAATCATTTTTTAATGAAAAAAATATCTAAAGAATTAATTGGTGCCTCTACCATCCCAATCATACTATCGGTACTTTCAAAAAAAGAATCGTATGGCTACGAAATTATACAGCGCATCAAAGAACTATCGAATGGTCAAATTGAGTGGGGAGAAGGCACCATCTACCCGGTGTTGCACAAACTTGAAAAAAAAGGATATATCACTTCTTCATGGAAAACTTCAGGTTCTGACAGAAAAAGAAAATATTACAATATCAACATAAAGGGAGAGCAAAAATTGGTTTCAGAAAAAGAAAACTGGACTGTTATCCACCAACTAATTTTAAAATTATGGAACATAGAACCGAATTTAATTTAGCGAATTGTATCAACCACTGGAAATCTATTCTTTTAGAAAATAACAATATGACCATTGATAACGTAACGGAGCTAGAAAGTCATCTGTTAGACGAAATAGCCTCCTTAAAAGAATCAGGTTTAACCGAAGAAGAGGCTTTTTTAATATCACAAAAAAGATTAGGAAGCATAAACCTCTTAACACATGAGTTTAGTAAAGTGAATAGTCATGCATTTTTTCTAAATAAAATCATCCCTTATATCAAAGGCGTCCTCATATTTTTAGCTTTTTTTCAAATAGCCGAATTACTAATTCATGCTTTTTATTTATTTTTTAAACCGGCAGGCATCCATAACAACTCTTTAAATATAGAAAAA
>JALWYP010000143.1 GCA_026992695.1 Flavobacteriaceae bacterium | reverse complement strand
TGTATATTGGTTGTTTTTGGTAGTGAGGATTTTCATATGTATGGCTTTTTCTTCCGCCCTATTTTTTGGATGTAGCTTTTTAACCACATACTCACAATCGTTTATCCATCGTATGCTCGAAGTGTCAACTTTTCCTTTAAAATAATCTATTTCTATACTATCGTTACGTACAAATGTGGTGGTAAGTACTTCTGTGCCAACCATCGCCTCATAAGTAAATGTTCCCTCTTTAAAATCTTTACATTTCCGTTCGGGCTGAAAACAAGAGATAAAAAGGATCAGAAATGCTAAAAAAAATAATCGCATAAACAATTTTTTACATTTTTTTCAAAAATAAGACACCCTAGCGTTATTTACATTATTTAATTGTAATTTTTTAAATATCATTTTTATATTCTTTGAAAGAGCCATTTTTATAAAAAACAATAATTCTTTCAATTTGTAACTCATTTTGTGGTGTAGTCTGTTTTTTTTCCTCTTCGCTAAAAATTTCTTTTTGCTGAAATAAATTTGGTTTTTCTGAAATAGTTGTAGCAGCAGGAGTGGGTAACGATTTTTTTGAGGTAGCCGGAAACTCACCTTTTCCATTTAGTAACCAATACAATTCTACTTCCGGAAATTTTTTAAGAACCTTTAAAACAAATTCTAAACTGGGTTTGTTTCTACCCGATAGGAGATGGGAAATAGTAGATCGATTAAAGTTAATCTCTTCAGAAAAAGCGGTAGCCGTTAACCCGTAATATGTGAGTATTTTTTGAAGTCTTTTAGCAAATTCATTTGTGGTTACCATTGTAACAAGTGGTTTTATAATCTAAACGTTTACAAATGTAAAATATTATACATTTGTATACAAATAGATAGCCAAATCTCTATAGTATTACTAAATAATAACTTTAAATAAGATGATATAAATAACTGAAAAATAAATAATTAAATTATTTATTGATAGCGCTAGCCGAAAATTGGTAAAAAATCGTATTCTTTGTTTACAATACTGCACAATACGTTTTAAAATAAGTGTTTACAGATGTAAACTTAGGTTTATTTACATTTGTAAAAAAGAATTTAGACGTATGAAATTTGAAAACCGATATCTAGAAAATAAGGAAACAAAATTGAAGGGAAGATATATTACAAATTTTCATATCCATCCTATTTTAGAACGATATAAAAACGAATTTCCAATTTCAACAATTGGTAAATCGGTTTTGGGAAACGATATTTATTTAATAAAAATCGGAGCGGGAAAAAAAGTTGTATTAGGCTGGTCTCAGATGCACGGAAATGAATCTACTACAACCAAAGCAATATTCGACTTTATAAAATACATAGCTACTAATAAAGATGAACAGCATGTTTCTGCATTTTTAAATACCTTTAGTTTTTATGTTATTCCTATTCTTAATCCGGACGGTGCAGCTGTTTATACTCGCGAAAATGCCAATAAAATAGACTTAAATCGTGATGCAAAACAACTTTCGCAACCTGAAAGTGTTGTTTTAAGAGATGTTTTTAATAAACTCCAACCTCAGTTATGTTTAAATTTACATGACCAGCGTTCTATTTTTGGATTTGAAACCGGAAAACCGGCTACTATTTCTTTTTTAGCACCTGCCGCAGACCCGGAGCGAACCATTACAACTTCTAGAAAAATAGCGATGCAACAAATTGTTTTACTTGCATCTAAATTACAAGCGTATATTCCCGGCTGTGTTGGCAGGTATAATGATGCCTTTAATATCAATTGTGTGGGAGATACGTTTCAGCAATTTGGGGTTCCTACTATCTTATTTGAAGCAGGGCATACGGCAAGCGATTACAATCGAGAAAAAACACGTGAGTATCTGTTTTATGCATTATTGCAATTGTTTGATACACCAAAAGCAAATGAAGCTTCTGTAGATTACACAGACTATTTTTTACTTCCTGAAAACACAAAAAATTATAAAGATTTGATTTTGCGAAATGTTAGGCTTCAAAATTTCCCTAATCCTATTTCCATAGGTATTAAATACAAAGAAATTTTAAAAGGAAATACAATTAAATTTATTCCTGAAATTGAATCGATGGGAGATTTATCTAACTT
>JALWYP010000142.1 GCA_026992695.1 Flavobacteriaceae bacterium | reverse complement strand
CCGTTTTTATAAATACCGACTACAATAGTTTGTTTTATTGTTACGGTGCTACTAATTTTAATCTCAGAAAAAGTAGAAAAATGTGCACATATCTACAACCTATTAACCATCAAAAATTTATAATTATGAAAAACATGATTCTTTTAGTTTTTTTACTAAGTAGTGTATTTTTTTCTTGCGAAAACAACACAATTAATACCGAAATAGAAAACGAGCCTGAATATACTGTAGCAAATATGAATGCATCAATAGTATATGTTCAAAATCAATTGCCTTTGTTTGTTAATAAAGCAGGGGAAATAGGAGGTGACCTTACTCGGATTGGTTATTTATTTGGAGATTACACCAAATTTGGTGATCCGGATAGTTATAATTGGTTCAGTAGTTTTTCATGGTCAATAGCTTATAATGAGATTATTCCTAATATTGAGAGTGCATTAAGCTATGCTATACAACAAAACCTTACTAACGAAATAGGTGTTTTAAAAACCATAAAAGCTTATGTTTATATGACATTAGCCGATTTATATGGTAAAGTACCTTATTTTGATGAATCGCATCCTCAATCTATCCTTTACGATGAGGCACAATTATATAATATAGTAACGTATGATTTATTAGACGATGCGATAAGCAATTTTAGTCAAGGAGGAACACCATTAGAAACCGATTTGTATTACGATAATGATTTTTTAAAATGGGTTAAACTTGCCAACACTTTAAAGTTAACTTCTTTTTTAAAAGTAGGCGACAGTAATTCTTTTCAACAAATTATTAATAACGGAAATTATATTACCGATACCGCAGATGATTTTGAGTATCGATACGGAGTAAGTAGTGAGAATCCTACCCATCCTTTATTTTTGCGTGAATATCACGAAACAGGAGCTAGTAGCTATATACCCAATTGGTTAATGAATAAAATGTTGCAAACAAACGACCCCAGAAGACGTTATTATTTTTACAGACAAAATGGTTGTACACCCGGAAATGTAGATAATAATGGTGTTTATTGTCCTGAAAATGAACAAGTATTAGCTTGCTCAACATACTTGTCCCCACCTCATTATCCTGCCGATATGGTTTTTTGCAGTGTAGCAGAAGGATATTGGGGTAGAGATCATGGTGATGGTCGAGGGATACCCCCAGATTCATTTAAAAGAACCGCTATGGGGGTATATCCTATAGGTGGAAAATTTGATGGGGATGAATTTACTTTTTCTGGTGATTTAAGCAATGGTGCCGGATTGGGCATAACTCCTATTTTACTTGCCTCTTGGGTAGATTTTATGCAAGCAGAAATGGCTTTAAATAATAATAATGCTACCGAAGCTGGGAATTATATTGCTGCAGGGTTGCTAAAATCTGTAGAAAAAACAATAACATTTTCGCAACTTGATAGTGGAGCTAACGCTAATTATTTTCCAAGCAGTTCCGAAATATCCGACTTTATAAATTCTATTACACAAGATTTTAATAACGGTGCTATTGAAGATAAATGGAATGTATTAGCCGAACAATCTTTTATAGCTCAATACAGTAACGGAATATTGGCATACAACTTTTACAGAAGAAAAGGTTATCCTACCACGATTCAGTATCATCTAAATACAAACCCTGGTGCATTTGTGAGATCATTGTTGTATCCTACCGAAGCATTACAAAATTTCTCAGATTTAGAACAAAAGCCCAATACACAAGTTCAAGTATTTTGGGATACAAATCCGGGATATCCTGCATTTCCTGTCGCTAATTAATTTGTACATTTAACCAATCGGTAAAACCAACCAATAAATGAAACATTTTTTCCTTTCTGTAATTCTTCTGTGTGTTACTTCGGTAATGGCACAGGAGAATTTTCCTAAAGTTTCTGTGCAGGCTACAGAAGCTCCAATTAAAGATGTATTATACAAACTCGAAAATTCAACATCCTATAAATTTTATTATATTGAAGATTGGTTAAAAGAGGAGTTAATTACAGTTAGTATTAATTCTATTCCATTAAATGAAGCTTTACCTATAATTTTTAACCAAACGAGCCTTAATTTTTACATTTCAAAAGATAAAAAAATAATACTAACAAAAAAC
>JALWYP010000141.1 GCA_026992695.1 Flavobacteriaceae bacterium | reverse complement strand
ATGATATAAATAAAAAAGTCTATTATGAAGATATTAGGTGTAAAATACCAATCTCTCAAATTTTTTGGTATAAGAAAAAGTGATTTCTTAACAATTATTTTCTTTCTACCATTATTTTCTTTCGGACAAACTACAACTGGAACCTTTGAAGCTTATTCTACTATAAAATCTATCGGTTTTGAATGGAATATCATCGGAGACACAAATCATAACGCACAATGTTTGGTACAATACCGAATAAACGGTAGCTCCACTTGGTTAGACGCATTACCGCTTTACAGAGTAGACTTTGAAGTATATGATATGCTCTCAGGAAGTATTTTATTTCTTGATGAAAACACCCAATATGAGGTAAGGCTTACTTTTTCAGACCCGGATGGAGGTGCTGAAACTCGTACCGAAATAATCTCGACAAAACCCATCCCGCAACTTCCTCAAAATGGAAACACCTATCATGTAATTCCCGGAAATGATGGGGGAGACGGCTCTGTAAGCAATCCTTTTCAAGGAATTAATAGCGCACAAAACATAGCACAAGCAGGAGATATTTTCTTATTACACGAAGGGGATTACGGCACAAACGGACAAGTTTATTTTACAAAATCGGGAGAAGAAAACAATCATATCGTCTGGAAATCGGCTGGAGATGGAGATGTGATTTTTAATCAAATTAGAATTGAAGCCGATTATATTTGGTTTGACGGCTTAAACTTTATATACAATACAACAAATAACACCTACGGAGTTAGAACATCTCCTCCTGGACCCATTGGCATCGTATTTACATACAACTATTTTGAAAATTGTGAGATTTGTATCTATTTGAATGATGGTGGTGAAAACTGGTATATTGCAGATAATACTATTGTCGGAGCAAATGACCCGAATAATGGCTCTAACTTATCAGGTGAAGGGATAGAACTATGGTACACATCTGGACACACCATAGCTCACAATAGCATCTCAAGAGTAGGCGACGCTATTTCTTATCCGCATAAAAACGTTGATATTTATGGTAATGAAATATTTGACACCACAGACGATGGCATAGAGGGTGATTACGGGCATAATAATATCCGTATATGGAGAAACCGTATTTCAAACACCTTTAATAACGGTATTAGCTTTCAACCTATGAATGGCGCACCTTGGTACATACTTTATAATCAAGTTGCCGCTCCCGGCGAAGATGCTTTAAAGCTAAGAGATCGAACAGACAGAGTATTACTGGCACACAACACATTGGTTGCTTGGAGCGGACCGGTAGGCTACGGCTCTCATTTTTTAAGAAGTATGGAAATAAAAAACAATCTCTGGATTTCTGTTCAAGATCGTTATATATGGGAAAATGGTGTTGACGGCACAATGAATTGGAGATCAGGTTTTGATTATGACGGCTTTGATTGGGGAAATTTTATCTATGCGTTTAAATGGGGATATAATATAAGACTCGAAAACATAGAAGAATTTCAAACACTCACAGGACACGAAATGAACGCAATAAGGATAGACCGTAATACCTGTTTTGAAACGTTTAATGTACCTAACCCGCCACCCGCATCAATACCTTTTCAATTTATGACATTAAACCCAGATTGTGATGCTGTTGATGCCGGTATTACATTACCTAACATTAACGACAACTACTTGGGTGATGCACCGGATATGGGAGCTTATGAATATGGTAATGATTTACCTCATTTCGGACCCAGAAATGAAACAACATTGGCGATAAATGACCTTGCTAATTATTTTAACGTAACGATTCATCCCAATCCAACTTCAGATTTTTTCTCCATTAGTTTAAATAACCAAATTTTAGATAAAGCTGTTATCTACAATCAAATCGGACAAGTTTTACAAGAAAGTTTAAACAATAAGATAGATATTTCAATGCTTCCGACTGGCGTATATTTTGTGAAAATTATTTCTAAAAATAGAGAGGCAATTGTAAAAAAACTTATAAAAATATAGAAAACATATGAAATATATCAATACGTTTTTCGCAGTATGGTTTTGTTTTGTAACAATCATCTTACATGGGCAGGACTACCAACCCCCTGTTGGAATACCGGCACCTCCTTTCGGAATTAATGAAAAAGTAGAAGATTTTTATACAGAGCCAACACCTTGGAATCAAGAAGTACCAGGATGGTATTTTATAAATCAATACCACCCTAACTCTAGTGACTCTAATACTTTTGGCACACCCAACAACCCTAGAATAACAATACCGGACCCCATTCCCGCAGGATCTGTAGTTAGGATAACGGGGGTATATGATTTTGCTCCTTCCGGATATGATTTAATTATAGCAAACGGTACTATTAACGAACCAGTTTTTATTATAGGTGACCCACAAACCTCTGTTTTAAAAAAATGGATTTTTAATTCCACTTATACAATTATTGAAAATATAGAATTTACTGAACTTGGAAAAGTGAATTTTGATTACCCGTCACATCATGTATCTATAAGAAATTGTACTCTACATCATATAGCTGGAAAAATTGGTGGTTCGGGTTCTTCCTCTACAGAAAGGACCCATCATATAGTAATATTTAACAACTACATACACTCTCAGGATGGCTGGGATCAAAATCCGAATATTGACTTAGATAATCATGCAATTAAATTTTCGAGAAATGTGGACGATGTATGGGTATTAGAAAACACAGGATATAATAATGGTGGAAGTTTTATTCAAATAGGAGATTATAACACACCCACAAACAATACTTTTTCAAATAGATTTTATATAGGAAAAAATATTATTTCCGCAAATAGGCAATCACCCATCGGTGTAAAACAAAGTAGTGATGTTATTATCTCTGAAAACACCCTGTTTAATAACAGGGTTATACAGACTAATGAGGTAGCTCAAGCGGGTGTACTTTATCAATATGGACCCGAACGCCTCTGGGTTTTAAATAATAAAATTTACGATTCGGATGCCGGAATTATATCCGGAAGTAACAGCGGAGGGAACGGACAAGAACAATACTTTGTTGGCAACTTAATATATAACACCCATATAGATACAACTCTTTATTATAACGAGAATAGTGCTTGGTCTCCTGCTGCAATAATGCTTGCCGGAGGAATAAACAAATTCGTTATAAACAATACTATCTTTGATATAGATGCTGGAATTAACTGTCCTAGCGGAATTGGATTTGTAAATATGATTGGGAATATTATTTCTAAAACCACTCGAGCAAATCACATATTTATAGAACACCAATCCGCAGCGCAAAACTCTTTGGCGCAAAACAATTTGTTGTACCAAAACGGAACAAATACAATGATTAGATGGGGTAACAATTCGATAATAACCGTTTTGGAGTTTGAAAACTTATATCCGTCTCAAGGTATTAATAACCAAGAAGCAAACCCCTTGTTTATTGACGAAACTAATTACAACTTACAACTACAGCAAAATTCTCCCTCTTCTCCTGCAATAAATTTTAATATTGAAGCCGAAGTATATCAAAGATTTACAGATTTATACGGCTTAGATATAAGAAAAGATATACTCCAAGTTATTAGGCCACAAGAAAATCTCTGGGATATAGGCTGTTTTGAAGCAGAAAGCATACTGTCTAGTATTAATATTAGAGATTTTACAAACAAAATAATACTTCACCCCAATCCAACTTCAGGTTTTTTCACTATTAGTTTAAATAACCAAATTTTAGATAAAGCTGTTATCTATAATCAAATCGGAAAAGTTTTACAAATAAGTTTAAATAATAAGATAGATATTTCAATGCTTCCGACTGGCGTATATTTTGTGAAGATTATTTCAAAAAGCGGAAAAATAGCAGTTAAAAAAATAACTAAAAAATAAAAAATTACTTGAAGCTGATAAACTTCTTGAAAACCGAAACACAATGAACTCTTTTTTTATCTTTATTTTGCTCTTCTTTTCAACTATTGTAAAGGCTGTAGATTATCACGTTGGACCAAACCAAACGTTGACTACCATTTCTGAAGTTCCTTGGGCTACATTACAAGCGGGAGACCGTGTTTTTATACACTGGAAAGAAACACCATACAAAGAAAAATGGGTGATAAACAGGCAAGGTGATGCTAACAACCGTATAGAAATTATAGGAGTAAGTAATGCACAAGGACAACAACCGGTAATAGACGGTAATGGCGCCGTAACAGTAAGCAGTGTTAATTATTGGAATGAATCTCGCGGAGTAATAAAAATTGGTGGCTCTAATGTGCCGGAAGACGGGTTGCCGGCTTATATCACCATAGAAAACCTCGAAATTAGATCCGGTCGTCCTCCTTTTCAATTCACTAACGATATTGGAGAAACCGAAACTTACGCTTCAAATGCAGCCGCCATTTATGTAGAAAAAGCAACCAACCTTATTATTAGAAATTGCACCTTACACGATTCGGGGAACGGCATTTTCATAGGAGCCTTCGACGGTCAAACCGAAACGATTTTAATAGAAAATAATTATATTTATGACAACGGAATTGAAGGAAGCTATTATGAACACAATGTATATTCGGCGGCTATTAATATTACTTATCAATTTAACCGCTTTGGACCATTAAGAACCGATGCCGGAGGAAATAATCTTAAAGACCGCTCTGCCGGATTGGTTGTTAGGTACAACTGGATTGAAGGTGGAAACAGACAATTAGACCTTGTAGATTCGTATGATGTTCCGCAAGTTGCAGATCATCCTTCTTATTCTACAACTCACGTTTACGGAAATATATTAATTGAACCGGACGGTGCCGGAAATTCTCAAATTGCTCATTATGGAGGAGACAGTGGAGTAACAAACAGTTACAGAAAAGGAACCCTGTTTTTTTATAACAATACCGTAGTCTCTACCCGTAACGGAAACACTACTTTAATGAGACTTTCTACCAATGACGAAACGGCAATGGTCTTTAATAATGTAATTTATACAACCGCCTCCGGAAATCATCTTTCAATGATAGACGACACCGGTATTTTTAATCTGCATCACAACTGGTTAAAAACAGGATGGCAAGATTGTTTTTGTACGCCTTCGGGTACTGTTAACGATATGGGAAATAACATAACAGGAGAAGATTCTTTGTTTGAAGATTTTGATAACCAAGAGTTTGTACCTCAAGAAGAATCGCTTTTGGTTAACAACGGAGATGCAATACCCTCTATCCTATTGCCGGACTATGATGTGCAGTTTGAATATGTGAAGCACCAAGAGTTTTCAAACCGAGAAATTTTTCAAAATATTGACATAGGAGCTTATGAGTATGACGAAAACCTTGCTGTCGAAGCTATTTTTTATAATAATAAAATTACCGCTTTTCCTAATCCGGCTTCATCGGTTATTACCTTAAGCTGGACAAACCAAACCATACAAAATATTTATATCTATAACCGGCTTGGACAAAAAATTAAAGAATCCAAAACAAATGAAGTTTCAGTACTTTTTTTACCGAAAGGCGTTTATTTTGCCCACGTAAAAAATAAAGAAGGTAACACCGCTACTATAAAAATAATTAAGGAATAATTGGTGCGCTACAAAATAGATAAACAAAATTAAATACCAACATTTGTATTAAAATTAAGGAAACGATTTTAAGCAATGAAAAAATTACAATGTTATTGGTTTTTTGTTAACAAGAAGTTACGGTTTTGCTCAGATTAGCAAAACAAAATCGATATCAAAAAAAACATTCCGAAGATAATGTTTTTTGAAGTAGAAAAAAGTGGTTTTTACATCCTTTTTAATTTTGTTATTCATTCCGTTTCAACATACTATTATTTAAAAACTAACGTTTGTTAATAACTAACTAAACCCTAACAGCTAATCTTGAACACCGCCTTTGTTTTATCGGTTAATATAAGTCCTTCTCATACTTTAGTAAAAAAACCATGTTCCTCGGTTGAGGTTATGCAGGGATTAGGAATAAATGGTGACGCTCATGCGGGCAAAACCGTAAAACACCGTTACGATGTAGCAAAAAATCCTAACAAACCCAATCTTAGGCAAATACATTTAATTCATTTTGAACTGTACCAAGAACTTAACCGAAAAGGATTTATGGTTAGTCCAGGTGAAATGGGCGAAAACATAACAACTAAAAATATTGATTTACTAAATCTGCCAAAAGACACCATCTTAAAAATTGGTGATCATTGTGTGTTTCAAGTTACCGGATTGCGTCATCCTTGCTCACAACTTAACAAGCTTCAAAAAGGGTTAAAACAAGCGGTTTTAGATCAAGATAGTAATGGTGACCAAGTTCTTAAAGCCGGCGTTTTTGCGGTGGTTTTACAAGGTGGGATTGTCATGCAGAGCGATACTATTTCAATTGAACTTCCTCAAAAACCCTTTGTTGCGTTACAAAAAGTATAACCTTTCTATCTTCATCAATTTTTTTACTTCCTTGTAAAAAAATCTGGTTTTATTTTACTTTTGTTTGTTTTACAAAGCATTATTCAAAATCTTAAAGAGCTTTGTTTGGTATATTAAATATTATCCCATAGTTTTATAAAACTATTTAGTCTTATTTCTATGCGGTTTCTTTTTTTACTTGGTTTTTTCTTTTTTTTGTTTCCGAAACTTACAAACGCCCAAACAGACTCTTTACTATATAAAAAGCTTTCGTTTACAGGAGATTTTAGGTTTAGAATAGAACAAGATTGGAAAACAAAAAAACCTGACGGAACATATTATAAAAACCGTTCTCGTTTACGATATAGGCTTCGGTTTGGCGCAAATTACCAACTAAATAATTGGGCGGAATTTGGCGCAAGATTTAGAACCGGTTATCGTGAAAAACAACAAGACCCCCAGCTTACTCTAGGAGATGGATTTAATGAATTTGGTAACGTGCCCATAGGCTTAGAAAAACTTTTTTTTAAAGTTAACCATAAAAGATTTCTTGCTTGGTTAGGAAAAAACACCTTCCCTTTTGAAAAACAAAATGAACTGTTTTGGAGCGACAATGTTTATCCTGACGGGGTTTTTATAAGTAGCAGCTTTTTACTTAACTCCTCTATTCTCCAAAAATTAAACCTTAATTTGGGTCATTTTATTATGACTTCTTCGGGAACAAGTTTTAATCAAGAGCAATATTTTCAAGGCTTTCAGGCAGTAACATTTTTTTTAAACAATCGTTTAACTATTTTTCCTTCCTTTTATTATTTTTCCTATCTTTTTTTCCCTATACGAGAGAAAATCTCTTATAGGGAAATCTCTTCTTTTTCTCGAGAAAATAAATTTCCTAAAAAAGAGGAGAGATACCTTCTTTCTTTTCTTTACTCCCCT
>JALWYP010000140.1 GCA_026992695.1 Flavobacteriaceae bacterium | reverse complement strand
CAAATATACCACAAAGTTATATTTTAAAATTATCAAGAAAATAATTGTTAACAATTTAATAATGTGTTAAGAAAAAAATGCGTCAATTTATGTATATTTGTAGTTCGTAAAACATAAAATTATTATAATATGAAAAAATTTACTTTAACAATGGTATTGTTGTTTGTAGGAGCAGTTTCTTTTGCTCAAATTGCTGGATATACAAGTTTTGAAGAACCAGGGATTGTTCCTGGAGTTCAATATACCGATACTGGAGATCCTGCTGTAGCACATGACCTAGTAAATAATGCGGGAGAACCCGAAGTTGACTTTACTTCTACAGGTGGAGAAATGGGGTTTGATGCTCGTTATGAGCCATACGATGCTCCCACAAATGGGCTTACTGATGGAGATTGGGTAGGTGTTACCGATTTTACAGGAGATGTTACTGCTTTTACAGATGGTAGCCAGGGATATGGAATGGGGGATATAGATGGAAATTATATTCTTGAATTTGATACTGTTGACCTTACCGGATATACAGGTGTAACTTTAGGGATTGATTACTTTATAGCCGACACAGGATATGAAGGCGACGGAACATTAAATGAAGAAGGTTCCGATCGTATGCGTATTTATGTAAAAGACTTAACTAATAGTACCGAAATAGATGTATTAAACACGGAAGGTTCCGATATTAATGATTTAGCTATTCAAGGTGCTTGGCAAAACGGATTGGTAAACATACCTAGTGGTGTAATGGCACAATTAGTAGTTGAGGTTAGAACAAATTCTGGTGCAGAAGTTTTATACATAGACCATATTGTAATAGATGGAGTTTTAGGTGTAAACGATCAAGATAAATCGCATTTTGCTATTTATCCTAATCCTACAAATAGCGATGTTATTAATATTAAATCGAACCTTAGTGGTGATTTAAATGTAGCCATCTTTGATGTTTTAGGGAAACAAGTTGTTAATACTTCTTTGGCAGGAAGTACATTAAACATTTCTGAATTAAACAGTGGCGTTTACATTGTAAAAATCACACAAGGTACAGCAACATCTACACAAAAATTAGTTGTGAGATAAATTAAAAGAAACCTTATTTTTTATAAAGCCTCTACAATTGTAGGGGCTTTTTAGTACTTTTACTTCGTGAATTTATCAGACTCCATTTTTACAATTTCTTCTCCCGAAGCATTTAAAAAACTTTCGTTAAAGGTTTTTGCTTATCAATACCACAATGTACCGGTTTATAAAAATTTTTGTGATTTTCTAAAAAAGAATCCAACAAATGTTACCAACATTTTTGAAATACCTTTTCTTCCAATCCAATTTTTTAAAACACATAAAATACTTTCTAAAGAAAAAGAAAGTAAAAAGATTTTTATCAGTAGCGGTACAACCGGAAAAAGCACCAGTAAACATTATATCGCCGACTTATCCCTCTATGAAAAGAGTTTTACAACTACGTTTACCTCTTTTTTTGGAAACATGCAACAATATGCTATTTTAGGATTGCTTCCTTCGTATATGGAAAAAGGAGACTCCTCATTGGTATATATGGTAGATACACTCATTAAAAAATCCAATAACAAACAAAGTGGTTTTTATTTGCATAATTATGAAGAGTTAATACATAAACTTCATTTTTTAGAAAAAAGCAAACAAAAAACACTGCTTATAGGCGTATCCTATGCGCTTTTAGACCTTATTGAAAAACAAAACTTTAAGCTACAACACACCATTGTTATGGAAACCGGCGGTATGAAAGGCAGAAGACAAGAAATGGTAAAAGAGGAGTTACACCACGTTTTAAAAAAAGGATTTGGGGTTGCTGCTATTTACAGTGAATACGGCATGACCGAGTTGTTAAGCCAAGCCTACTCAAAAGGAGAAGGTATTTTTACATGTCCGCCATGGATGAAAATACTAACACGCGACACCAACGATGCGCTAAATTATGTTTCGGGAAAAACAGGAGGAATTAATGTAATAGATTTGGCAAACCTATATTCTTGTGCGTTTATAGCAACTCAAGATTTAGGAAAGAAAATAGATGCGGATAATTTTAAAATTTTAGGTAGATTTGACACGGCGGATATTCGCGGATGTATTTTGTTAATTGAATAATTTGAATA
>JALWYP010000139.1 GCA_026992695.1 Flavobacteriaceae bacterium | reverse complement strand
GGTTAAGGAAGGAATGGGTTTACCGTATGCCCAAATCATTTCGGGAGTAAATCCGGCGAAATTATAAACTTTTAATTGGGTATCTTTCTGCCAATTATTTAATAATGCCGTGCTTTTGTATTCGGGATTGTGAACCACGGCTTTTGAAACAGGTAAGCCGAAAGTTGTTACCGAAGCAATAAAAGCAAGGGTTAAATAAAAAACCAAAGGTATGTTTCTATTACGTAATTCTTTAAAAATGAATATTCCTATCACAAATAAACTTATAGACAACGCAACAAACCAAAACCAATAACCCGAAAGTTTTTCGTGTAGAAACCAATATCCAGCTATGGGAAAACTTATTCCGATAAGGGCAATGAGCATAAAATTAAAATACACCGGAAGTGTTTCTCTTTTATCCGTTATAGTTTTAAATTTTCTGAATAAATATTCGATATAAAAACCGGTATTTAACGCCAACGGAATAAGCACCGGAAGCAAATAACGTGCTTTTTTTTCGGGAATAAGCGACAACAATACCACCGAACTAAGCGTCCATATTAAAGTAAATGTGTACGCTTTTTTATTAAAAACTTTATTTTTTAAATAGGGGTAAAGTAAGCTAACAAAAGCCGGAATTGTCCATATTCCGCTTTGCGTAAAAAAGCTCCAGTAGTAATAAAAGGGTTTTACATTGTAGCTGCTCCAATTGGAGGCTTCTTTTTGGGTTATTTCAAGAGCGGCTTGTGCATCGTAGGCATAAACATACCAATGCCACCAACCGGAAACTACAAGACTTACTAAAATAAACACCAGTAACGGCAACCACTTGGTTTTAAAATTCCGGTATTTATATACCACTCCATAGGCAATAAGAAACGGAAGCCACAGTGCATATAACGAAACGGGTCCTTTACTCATAAACGAAAAACCGAAAAACAATCCGGCGAGTAATGCTCTTTGATATAATTTTTTATTTTCGGAAAAAAATAAAAATAATTGGTAAATACTCACCGCCATAAAGGCGTGGGTGAAAATATCCCATTGTCCGTTTCTTCCTGCAAAAACAATATAAAAAGAAGTCATTAAAACAAGCGAACTTAGTAGCGCATAGTGTTTGTTTTTTGAAAAAAACGCACCTATTTTGTATGTTGTAAGTACTAATAACAAAGCCGAAAGTGCCGCCGGTAATCGCAAAGCAAAAATATTTTTTAACCCGAAAAGCAATGCAGAAAAAGCGGTAAGCCAAGTAGGAAGCGGTGGTTTTTGATAGCGTGGTTCGGCATTTAGTGTGGTTAAAAGCCAATGACCGTCCTGTATCATCTCACGAGCCGTAATAAAATTACGGGCTTCCATAATATTAACAACTAATACATCCGGATTTACCAAGAAAACAAAAATCCAGAGCAGTGTAAGGAGTAAAAAAGGTTTATTTTGTAAGGCTTTTATCATCTTGTTTTCTCCAAATAAAAATATTTCTAAGATAAATAATTAATCCCGAACCGTGCCCTAAAAGTAAAACCGGATCTTTTCTAAAAACCGCATAGGTAATAATAAGCGATGCTCCTATAACACTTAATACCCAAAACCCCACCGGAAGAAGTGATGTTTTGACTTTTTCGCTATACAACCATTGGTAAACAAACCGAAGCGTAAAAACAATTTGTGCCACCACACCTAACAATAATAACCAAAACGGAATATCCTTATTGTTAAACAGCTCGTACATATCGTATTTACCGTTGTTATAGGCATACGCAACAATTAGTACCGGAAACAGCAATAAAAACCAGCGAAACCACTTTGGACTTTTTTGCCATTCGCCTTGCAAGTGCAGGTTTCTAATGTAAATAAAATAAGTAAGCGATTGCCCGAGCATAATAGCAAAATCATCGCGAAGATAGCCGTAAACAAATAATAAAAACGAAGCCAGTAAACTGAGTTTCCAGAATAAGGAAGGGGTAACGATGCGTTTGCTTTTTTCAGATTTTATCCATTGAACCACCAAGCGGGCAGAGAATAAAAACTGAGCAACAAATCCGATGGTATAAACTATCCAATTGCTCACTTTTTATCTTTTACTTCGTAATTAATGTATTTTTTTTTCATCCAAACATAAGCAAAACAGTCTAAAAGCGGTCCTAAAAGCCGGTTCCATAAACCAAATTTTGCCTCACCTGCCACTCGCGGGAAATGCCTAACCGGAACTTGTGTAATTTTTGCGTTTTGCAATAAAATCATTGCCGGTAAAAAACGATGCAGTCCTTTAAACATGGGTATTTTTTTTGCGTACTCGGTTTTAATGATTTTTAACGGGCAACCGGTGTCGTCCATTCCATCGTGGGTAAATGCTCTGCGTATTCCGTTGGCAATTTTAGACGACATATTTTTCACAAAAGAGTCTTTACGGTCTGCTCTTACTCCTGTGACCAAATCGTATTCGCCAATGTATTCTAACAGTTTATTAAAATCTTGAGGTGTGGTTTGTAAATCGGCATCAATATACCCTACCAACGGTGCTTCAACGTGGTCAAATCCTGCTTTTATAGCGGCACTTAAACCGCAATTTTTTTTAAACGAGATATAATGAAAAGTATCATTTCGATTACAAATCGCTTTCATTATCGCTTCGCTATTGTCCTTTGAGCCGTCGTTTACAAATAACACCGATGTTTTTTTATCGGTAGTTTTTATATAATCCAACATTTCTTTTTCAACGCGTTCCAGATTGTCTTCTTCATTATAAACCGGAATGACTATGGTAAAATCGTACATAAGTTGCTTTAAAATACTATTGCAAAAGTATTCCTTTTTTCAAGAATGCATAATTATTATGTAAATACCGCAAAAAGATAGTATTTTTACACTCTAATTTTATTATTTTTATGAAGGTATTAGTTACCGGAGCAGCCGGATTTATAGGTTCGCATGCCGCAGAGCGAATTCACCAAATGGGAATTGAAGTAATAGGGATTGATAATTTTTCGCCTTATTACGATGTTTCCTTAAAAAAATTGAATGTACAAACGCTTATAGAAAAAGGAATTTCGTTTATAGAAGCCGATTTGCGTACAGCAAATTTAGTTACCGTTATTCCTGAAGATACCACACATATTATTCATTTTGCAGGGCAGCCCGGAATTTCGCAAACCAGTACCTTTGAAGATTATTTCACCAATAATTTTATTGCCACACAACGATTGTTATCGCTTTTTGAATCGTTTAAAAACAAACCGTATTTTATAAATATTGCTACTTCTTCAATTTACGGTTTGTACGCAACCTTAACAGAAGACCAAGCACCTTTACCGGCTTCATGGTACGGCGTAACCAAATTGGCTGCAGAACAGTTGGTGTTAGCTTATTCTCGGCGAAACTTACAACAAGGCACTTCGTTACGATTGTATTCGGTGTACGGACCTCGTGAACGCCCCGATAAACTTTATACTCGTCTTATAGATTGCGGATTAAATAAGAAACCCTTTCCGCTTTATGAAGGAAGTGAAAAACACCTTAGAAGTTTTACCTATGTACAAGATATTATAGACGGAATTGTAAGTGTTTTTGGAAAAGAAGACGCTTGTAACGGTGAAATATTTAACTTGGGTACCGAAGAAGAAAATTCAACAGCCACCGGAATTAAAACCGTTGAAGAACTATTAAACACAACTATAGAAATAGAAAATAAACCAGCCAGACCGGGTGACCAATCGCGTACCAAAGCCAATATTGACAAAGCCAGACGAGTTTTAAACTACAACCCGCAAACCTCTTTAAAAGATGGGCTGGAACAACAAGTTATTTGGTTTAAAGAAAATTTTATGTAATCCGAAAATGAAACTTTTCCCACAACGATATCGTTTGTTAAAGCATTTTGTTTTAACCTTTTTAGTACTGTCTACATTGCTTCGGTTTGTGTTTCTTTTTTGGAACTTTTCAGAAGTCGATAAATCGTTTTTTAAAATGGGTAATACACTTACCTATGGATTTTTATTCGATTTGGGAACAGTCTCCTTTTTTGCTATTCCTTATGCGCTGTATCTATTACTTTTACCCAAACGGTTTTACGGAAGCCTGTTGGATAAAATTGTAACGTATTTTGGTTATACATTAGGGCTTATAATTTTTCTGTTTTCCTTTTTTGCCGAAATTACTTTTTGGGAAGAATTTAAACGCAGGTTTAACTTTATAGCTGTTGATTATCTAATTTACACCTACGAAGTAGTAAAAAATATTAACGAGTCGTATCCTATCCCGTTGTTAGTAGGAGGGATTTTAATGCTTACGGCAATCCTTCTTTTTATTACAAAACGTAAAGGCATTTTTACGCAAACCTTTACTGCAAACACTTCGTTTAAACAAAAAATTTTTCCCACCTTATTTTTTATTATTGTCGCGGTAGCTTCAGTTACGATGATGAGTAATAAAACTGCAGAGTTTTCGAAAAACCGATACAATAATGAATTGGCTAAAACCGGAATTTATTCGTTTTTTGCCGCCTTTAGAAATAACGAACTATCCTATACCGAATTTTACGCAACTATTGATGAAAAAGAAGCCTTTGAGATACGAAAGAAGGCTTTTCAACAAGCCGGTGATAGTTTGTTTTATCCCAACGAAAAATCTATTTACAGACTGGTAAAAAACAACGATACATTACCCGAAAAATACCCCAATGTTATTTTTATTTGTGTTGAAAGCTTAAGTGCTAAATTTTTAGGAAGTTTTGGAAACAAGCAAAACATTACTCCGGTTTTAGATTCGTTAGCCAAAGAAAACATCCTGTTTACCAATCTTTTTGCTACCGGAACCCGTACTGTACGAGGAATGGAAGCCATTACGCT
This sequence comes from Flavobacteriaceae bacterium, assembly GCA_026992695.1. GTDB lineage: Bacteria > Bacteroidota > Bacteroidia > Flavobacteriales > Flavobacteriaceae > Marifrigoribacter. The sequence goes on along the minus strand of JALWYP010000139.1, from coordinate 2,516 downwards.
TTCTATTCCACCCACTCCCGGAAGAAGTATTGTAAAACGAAAAAACAATACCGGATTATTTACCATTGGTGACGTGTTTAAACAAAAAGGGTACGAAAGAAATTTCTTTTACGGTGGCGATGGGTATTTTGATAATATGAACACTTTTTTTGGTGGTAATGGTTTTAATATCATTGACAGAGGACGGGGTTTTTTAATAGACAGTGCCATTAAAACCAAACGTACTAATATTGAAGACCAAGAAGTAACTTTTGAAAATGCTTGGGGCGTATGTGATGAAGATATATACAATAAAGTACTGCAACAAGCCGATATTGCGTATGCAAATAACAAACGATTTTTTGATTTTGTGATGACAACCTCCAATCACAGACCCTACACGTATCCTGAAAATAAAATAGACATTCCTTCTGGAACTGGAAGAAATGGCGCTGTAAAATACACCGATTATGCTATTGGACAGTTGTTAAAAAAAGCCCAAACCAAACCTTGGTATAAAAATACTGTTTTTGTTATTATGGCAGACCATTGTGCTTCTAGTGCGGGCAGACAAGCATTAGATGTAAAAAATTACCGAATCCCGGCGATTATTGTAAATGCACCTTTACCTTCCCAAAAAATAAAAAAAATGACCTCTCAGATAGATTTATTTCCCACTTTGTTTGGAATGTTTAATTGGAACTATAACTCAAACCTTTATGGAGTAAATATTTTGCAAAATGAAGTAAATGGTAACCGCGCTTTAATTGGTAATTACAGAAAATTAGGATTGTTAAAAACCGATAGTTTACTGGTTTTAAGTAACCAGAAAAGAGTTGATTTTTTTAAATGGAATAAACAAACAAATGAGCTTTTACCACTCCCTCAAGAAGAATCATTTTATAAAAACACGATATCCTATTATCAAACCGCAGATTATTTGTTCAGAACAGGAGGGCTTCAATTAGGCAATCTAGAAAAGCAATAGTACTTTAGGAATATAAATAATTCCGGCAACGATAAGAGCAGCTATTGCAGCAAAAAAAACAGCACCGGCAGCTACATCCTTGATATACCCTATTTTTTTATGATATTCAGGGTGAATGAAGTTTGCAATTTCTTCGGCAGCCGTATTTACACCTTCTACACCCATTACTAAGCCAATAGTGAGGATTTGAATCATCCATTCGGTTTTAGAAATATCAAAATAAAATCCCAAAATAATACTTGCTAATGCAAAAACAGCTTGCACCTTTATACTGGATTCATTTTTAAGAAGCATCCAAGCACCTTTAAAAGCCCAACCAATGCTTCGGATTCGATTTTTAAGAAAACTTTCTTTGTGATTCATAAATATATTTTGGCAAATATACTACGTTATAAAGAAATAACGTTACGAAACTATTTTTACAATTATTTTCGATTTACAGTTCTGTAAATAATTTTTTGGGTATCTATTTGTCCGGAAGAAGAAACAGGAGCTCCACAATTAGGTGATAACCATTGGTCTTCAATACAACAATCGGTTCCACCATCTATACAGATTTTTATAAAATCATTTTGGTTACCACTCATAGGAAAGTTTAGAATTACTACCGGTAAATCGGATAGTGGAATAGAACCAAAATATTCATTGTTTTCCAAATACATATCAAAATAAGGATAATTAGTAGTGGCAGTATACTCAAAATCAATAAATAAATTGTAGGCTCCTGCTGTTGTGTAGCAATCCCCAGAAAAGATGTTTGCAGCATAAATACTGCATCCATTACAATTTACAAAATCGTTAGGAGTATAGCCTTCGCATTGCGCTTCACAAGCGTTGTTAAATTCAATTATTCCTAGAGTTGGATCGTAAATGCAAACCGGATCTGTTGTGACCGGACAATTACAAGGACTGTTGCAATCTAGAAAATCTTCGTAGCTAAAACCATAGCATGCTGCTACACATTGGTTTGGGTATTCTATAATCTCATAAGTTCCGTCCGGTAAACCTATCGACACACAAACCGGATCGTATTCTGTAGTACAATAACAATCGTTAAAATTACAACTGTTTATTAGATTTTGAAATTGTGCTTCATTTTCGATTGTAATAATTTCAATAGACTGTGTTTCTTCATTATACACTTGAACTTGAAAAGGAAAGTCAATTCCTGTTAAGTATAAATTTTCGCTGGAATTTAGTAAAATAGCAATAAAATCATCAAAATTGGAAACAGTTACCGTAGCGCCTGTATTGTAAATTAGTGTAATAGGATAAACAAAATCAAAACAAAAATCCATTATAAAATTACCGGTAGGATTTTGACCCGAGGTGGGATTTCCTTCGTTGTCAAAAAAGGTTTCCATTTCACTTAAAACATAGGTAAGAGAAGCACTCTCTTCAATATCGGGTTCCAAGTTTTCATATGAAGAATCGTTGTTAACACAAGAATAAGTACTGATAAGAAAACTACTAACAATGAAGAAATACAAATAAAAGTAGTTGGGTTTTTTACCAAAAAAAATATTCAATTTTGCCATAAGTATAAGTA
>JALWYP010000138.1 GCA_026992695.1 Flavobacteriaceae bacterium | reverse complement strand
CTAAATAAATACCTAAATTAAAATTTTAAGGTTTAGTTTAGACCCAAGTTAAATCATAAAAAGTGAAGCCATTGAAAATTTACATTGTAGAAGACGAGCCGCTTATTACCGCAACGGTAGAAGTAGCCTTAAAAAAACAAGGGTTTAAAGTCATGGGAGATAGTGACGAATACAAAGAAGCACTTACCAATATAGACAAACTTATCCCCGATTTGGTATTGTTAGACATACAACTAGAGGGCGAAAAAGACGGCATCGATTTGGCAATACAACTCGACCAACGTAAAATACCTTATTTATACCTTACCTCACAAACAGACACCAGCACCATACAACGGGTAAAACAAACCCACCCCTTAGGCTTTATTGTAAAACCCTTTACCGAAGCAGGTTTACGAAGCAATATTGAGTTGGCTTGGCATAATTTTTCACTTACCTCAGAAGATTATTTATTGCTAAAAACCGAAGGACGAACCCACAAAATTAACCAAGCCAGTATCAACTACCTAAAAGCATTTGATAATTATTGTTATGTGGTAACTCCTTCACAAAAATACGTAGTGCCGCATACCTTAAAACATACTTCCGAAAAAATAAATCCGAAAAAATTTGTGCAAACCCATCGATCGTATTGGGTAAATCTTCATAAAATTACCGAAATTAAAAAAAATGCACTTATTGTAGCAGACCAAGAAATTCCCTTATCCAATTCGCATAAAGAAGAAGTACTACAACGCTTACAGGATATTTAATACATAGCCTTTTTTTCCTGAAATAAGTAATTAAACTCCAACGATATTTTCTTTTTGGTTTAGAAAGCCCCAATAGGTTTAAAAACACATGTCTTCGAGAGAAAACCTGCTAGGTCTAACTACTTATATTGATGTACTAATCATTATAATTAATGCATTCACTAAAAAAAAGTAGCCTTTTACTAAGTTTTTTGGGTCGCTTTTAAAGACTACTTTAGTTTAGTGTTGTTATTAACCTTTTAAATATTTAATTATGAAAAAAATAGTTTTATTATCGTTTGCAATCGTTGCTTTTACATTTCAAACAACTGCTCAAAACGGAATGCCAGATTTTAATTGTCCGCCTGGTGCTTGGTGTCACCCTGACGGTTATGGTTTAGGAGGAGGACCTTGGGAATACGGTATGGGGTTTTGGCAACAAACTGTTGAAGGTGTTTCCAAAGTAGGTGAAGCTATGCAAGGAGATCCTTGTGGAGATAAAAGTTATGCCGAACAGGTGTATTGTTATTTAGGTGAATTTGTTGCAGATGTTATTGCTTGTGGATATGGAGAAGATACCCCACAACATGAACTTTGTGATGATGATGAAAATTCATCTAGTGAAGCCTTAAATAGTAAAGAAAAGAAAATACTGCAAAAAGTAAGTAATAAATATTTTGCCATGAGTACAAAATATAGACCGCTTTATTTTAGTAGTAAAAATGGAAATAAAGCTATAAAAGCTAGTCTTAACAAAATGAAAAGAGGGCAAACAATAAAAAAATACCATCAAGGTTACAAGCTTATTTTAGGGTATAAATTTTTTACCTACGAGGATATGACACAATATGGAGCTATGATGTATTTAAAAAATAAGTCTGGAAAAATAGTTTCAACCTTCTTTATACTATCAGATAAACAGAAAACGTATATTGTTGATATCATTGACAAATTAGGAAATTTCGAAATTCAAGATTAGTTATAGTTTAATTTTTACTTTTAAAAGACCTAGTAGGTTTAAAATTTCTACCTCTGGAAGAAAACCTACTAGGTCTAACTACTTATAAAGATTCAATAATCATTGTAATTGATGCATTCACTAAAAAAAAGTACTCGTTCACTAAGTTTATTTGGCTGCCTATGCTTCTTCTGTTAGTTTAGAGCATCATTAAAATTTTTTTTGTCCCAAACAAAAAAGAACACCTAAAACGTAACCTACGCTATGGTTTACTATAAAAACTTTAGTATGATGAAAAAACAACTCATTACCCTCGGCTTGCTTTTAAGCAGTCTATTTACTTGGTCGCAAGTAGGAATTGGGACTACCACGCCCAATGTCTCTTCTGCCTTAGACATTACAGCAACCGATAAAGGAATGTTAGTGCCTAGGGTAGCACTTACC
>JALWYP010000137.1 GCA_026992695.1 Flavobacteriaceae bacterium | reverse complement strand
TTACTAACCTTTGCGTAAACAACATTTTTGTTATTACCACTTTTTACTAAATCAATTTTTAATTTTTGATAGTCTTTTTCTAAATTTTCAATTTGCGCTAAGGCATCGTTTATTATTTTTTTTGTTTCGGGGCTTTTATAACTGTTAAGTTTTTCTAACTCTTGGTTAATTGCATTTTTAAAAAATGATTGTGTTTTTTGCATTTCGGGTGAAACACTTGCTAAATCTGCGCTAACAATTTGTTCTTGAGTGCTAAACAAACCTATACTTACCAATAATATCACTAATGCAGCTACCGAGATTGCTTTTAACCAAAACCTGTTTTTTGCTCGTTCATTAGGAGATTTAACCTCTTTTAGTTTTTCTAAAAACCGTTTTTGGTGACCTTTAGGCAGTTCTATTACATCAAAATCTTCTTTGATGTTTTTAAATAGGTGTTCGATGTTATCAGTTTTCATTTTAATGGTTTGCTTTTAATTTTTTACGTAAACTTTCTTTTGCTCTTGAAAGCTTGGTTCTACAATTTCCATAGCTCATATTTAATATTTCAGAAAGCTCTTCATAATCATATCCTTCAATATAATGAAGCGTTATTATCGTTCTATAACTTGGTTTTAATGCTTGCAAAACGGTCATTAATTCTTTTATCTTTTTATCTGTATAATCTTCATTTGTATTGGTTGAATAATCTGTTTCGGGAAGCGAAATAGTAGCATCGTCAATTGATAGTGTGTATTTGTTTTTTTTATACTTTGCAATACTGGCATTAATTACAATTCGTTTTAACCAAGCCCCAAAAGTAGCTGTACCTTTAAATGTATCTAATTTGTTAAAAGCAGTGATAAAGGCTTCTTGCATAACATCTTCAGCTTCGGCAGAATGGTGCACTATTCGGTACGCTGTATTGTACATGGCTTTTGCATATCTGTTATATACTTCCATTTGTGCCATTTGGTTTCCCTCTTGACATAAAGTGAGTAATGTTTTAATATTAGTTTTGGTTAGTATCAAAAAAATATTCAATATTTGCTTTAAAGATACGTTTCCTTTTTTTTTGTTACACTTTTTTTTAAAAAAACATCGTTTAACTATCCTGTCGTGGCATAACAATTGAATGTTATTTATAAACAGCAAGTAGTTACACACTTTACGTGTTTGTTTTTAAAGAACTATAATTAATACTAATAATCCGTTACGATATGACATACTTTTTTATGTCATATTGTCTTATACAATATTATGGCTAGAACCAAACTTACATCAATAGACAATTTGTCATTTCAAGAATTACAGGAAGACGCCGAGTTAATACCGCTATTAACTCCCGAAGATGAAGAAGCTATGAACAAAGAAAAACTTCCCGATGTATTACCTATTTTACCATTACGAAATATGGTTTTATTTCCCGGAGTTGTTATTCCTATTACTGCCGGAAGAGACAAATCTATCAAATTAATTAACGAAACCAATAAGGGAAATAAGGTAATTGGAGTAGTTGCTCAAAAAAACGAAAGTGTTGAAGATCCAACTATTAAAGATATTCATACCACAGGTACCGTTGCTCAAATATTACGTATTTTAAAAATGCCCGATGGAAATGTAACCGTTATTTTGCAGGGTAAAAAACGTTTTGAGATAGCCGAAGTAGTAACTACAACTCCTTATCTTACTGCGCGTGTAAAAAATGTAAGCGAAACTCGTCCTGTAACCAATGACGAAGAGTTTAATGCTGTTGTAGACTCTATAAAAGACACAGCTCTTTCTATTATAGATAGCAATCCTACCATACCAAGCGAGGCTTCTTTTGCAATAAAAAATATTGAAAGTAATTCGTTTTTAATAAATTTTGTTGCTTCAAATCTTAACATAAAAGTAGAAGACAAACAAACTATTTTAAAAATAAACGATTTAAAAGAACGTGCGTTAGAAACTTTAAGATATATGAAGGTTGAGTTACAACGCCTTTCGTTAAAAAACGACATTCAATCTAAAGTTGAAAGTGACATAAGCCAGCAACAACGCGAATACTTTTTGCACCAACAAATGAAAACCATCCAAGAAGAGTTGGGCGGTAACTCAACCGAGCAAGAAGTAGAAGAAATGCGTCAACAAGCAAAAAAGAAAAAATGGAGTAAAGAAACCGAAAAGCATTTCGGCAAAGAGTTAGCAAAACTACAACGCATGAATCCGCAAGCACCGGATTTTGGGATTCAACGCAATTATCTAGAACTATTATTAGACCTCCCTTGGGAAGAATACACCAAGGATAATTTTAATTTAAAACGAGCACAAAAAATACTAGACAGAGATCACTTTGGCTTAGAAGATGTAAAAAAACGTATTATAGAACACCTGGCGGTTTTAAAATTGCGTAACGATATGAAATCGCCTATTCTTTGTCTCTACGGACCTCCCGGAGTAGGAAAAACATCGCTCGGAAAATCTATTGCCGAAGCATTAGGAAGAAAATATGTACGAATCGCTTTGGGTGGATTGCGAGATGAGTCGGAAATAAGAGGGCATCGCAAAACTTACATAGGAGCAATGCCGGGACGCATTATTAAAAGCGTAAAAAAAGCAAAAACCGGAAATCCTGTATTTGTATTAGACGAAATTGATAAACTTGCAGTAGGAAGTCAAGGCGACCCATCGTCTGCTATGCTCGAAGTATTAGATCCCGAGCAAAATAACGCTTTTTACGATAATTTTTTAGAAGTAGACTACGATCTGTCTAAAATCATGTTTATCGCAACGGCTAATAGCCTAAGTACCATTCAGCCTGCACTTAGAGACCGAATGGAAATTATTGAAGTAACAGGCTATACCATCGAAGAAAAAATAGAAATTGCCAAACGACATCTTTTACCCAAACAACTAAAAGAACATGGCTTAAACAAATCGCATTTAAAAATTGCAAAACCACAACTCGAAAAAATTATTGAAGGGTACACTAGAGAAAGTGGTGTTAGAGGTTTAGAAAAGAAATTGGCTCAAATGGTTCGGTACGCAGCTATGAGTATTGCAATGGAAGAACCTTATGATATAAAAGTAACCAACCAAACCATAATTAAAGTTTTGGGTGCACCTAAACTAGAACGCGATAAATACGAAAATAATGACGTTGCCGGAGTAGTAACCGGATTGGCTTGGACTCGTGTAGGGGGCGATATATTATTTATTGAATCTATTCTGTCTAAAGGAAAAGGTAATCTTACAATAACCGGAAACTTAGGAAAAGTAATGAAAGAATCGGCTACCATTGCTATGGAATACATTAAAGCAAATGCCGAATCGTTAGGAATTTCTCCTACCATTTTTGAAAAATACAGTGTTCACATTCATATCCCTGAAGGTGCCACACCCAAAGACGGACCCAGTGCAGGAATAACCATGCTAACTTCGTTAGTATCTTTATTTACACAACGAAAAGTAAAAAAACATTTGGCAATGACCGGTGAAATAACACTTCGAGGAAAAGTATTACCCGTTGGCGGAATAAAAGAAAAAATATTGGCTGCTAAACGTGCTAAGATTAAAGAAATTATTCTTTGCGAAGACAACCGTAGCGATATTGAAGAAATTAAACCCGATTATTTAAAAGGTCTTACTTTTCATTACGTAAAAAATATGAACCAAGTGCTGGATGTAGCACTTACCAAACAAAAAGTAAAGAATGCCAAAAAATTGTAACTAGAAAATAATACTATCTTTTCTATATCAAACAAAAATAAATTATACTTGCATTCGTTAAACTCTTATGAAATGGTAACTTGCGTCCATGTTTAAAAAATTAGTTTTCCTTTTTTTGCTAACTTTCTCATTGATTTCATTTGGGCAAGTAGGTGGGCGTTATACATATCAATTTCTAGGATTGGTTAATTCTCCTCGCGAAGCCGCTTTAGGCGGAAAAGTAATAACCAATTACGACTACGACCCAATGCAAGCCCTTTATAACCCTGCCACTATTAATCCGGCAATGGATAATCAATTATCACTTAATTTTATAAACTACATTGGGGATATAAGCTACGGATCGGCTGCTTATGCCTATTTATGGGATCGAAGAACTCAAGTTTTACATCTTGGAGCAACCTATATAAACTATGGAAAATTTGATGGATACGACGAACAAGGAAATCCCACCAACAGCTTTGGAGGTGGCGAAGTAGCCTTTTCGGTAGGTCATGCCAGAAACATCGCTTTTACCAATTTTCACATTGGAGGAAACCTGAAGGTTATTTCTTCAAAACTCGAACAATATACTTCATTAGGAGTCGCTTTAGACATTGGCGTAATGTATGTGTATGAAGATTGGGATTTACACATAACCGCTGTTGCCAGAAATGTAGGCACGCAATTAAAACCCTACGACAATATTAGAGAACCGCTCCCCTTTGAGCTGCTTTTCGGAATTTCACAAACCCTGCAACACGTTCCTATTCGTTGGCATCTTACTTTAGAAAATATGCAGGTTTGGAATATTGCTTTTGCCAATCCAAACAACGCAATCTTAGATTTAGAAGGCGGAGTAACCAACGAAAAAATAAATTTTATAGACAATGCTTTTAGACACACGATTGTGGGCATTGAACTCTTCCCCGAAAGAGGGTTTAACATTAGACTCGGTTATAACTTTAGAAGAGGCGAAGAACTAAAAATTATTGAAAAACGAACTTTTGCAGGATTAAGCGCCGGATTTTCTATAAAGTTAAATAAACTAAGATTAAGTTATTCGTATGCAAAATATAGTAGTGCAGCAGCTTCTAGTTATTTTGGATTAAATATTGACTTGAACAAATAATCATTTTGAAAAAAATTATCATTGCCATAGACGGATATTCTTCTACCGGAAAAAGTACCGTTGCTAAACAACTTGCAGATTATCTAGGTTATATTTACGTAGATACCGGTGCTATGTATCGAGCCATTACGTTATACGCAATGCAAAAAGGATATATTTCTGAAAATCACTTTGACAAAAAATCGTTAGTAAACGATTTACAAAACATTCAAATCACCTTCAAACTAAATTCAAAAACCGGAAAAAACGAAGTATATCTCAACGGGAAAAATGTAGAAAAACAAATTAGAACACTCGAAGTTTCTAAGTTTGTGAGTCCTATTGCTACCATTTCTGAAGTTCGTAAAAAATTAGTCGAGCAGCAACAAGAATTAGGAAAAGAAAAAGGAATTGTAATGGACGGAAGAGATATAGGAACCGTGGTATTCCCCAATGCCGAATTAAAAATATTTATGACCGCTTCGCTCGAAACAAGAGCCAAGCGACGTTATAAAGAATTAGTTGATACTGGTGAAAAAATAAGTTATAAGGACATTGTAGATAATGTAAAAGAAAGAGATTTTATAGATACAACACGTGAAGATTCACCTTTAAAAAAAGCAAAGGATGCTATAGAAATCGATAATTCTAATTTAAATAGAGAAGATCAATTCTATACCATCCTTCAATTAGCTCAAGATCGCATCGCAGGAAGAATTTAATTCCCCTCCAAATTTGCAATCACATTTTTTAATTTTTGTTGAATTTCGGTTGCCAAACCACCTAATTTTTCGTTTTTAACACTAATCATTGAAGCTATAGGGTCTACAACTGTAACCTCTATATTGCCTTCCTCATTTTCATCTACAACAACATTACAGGGTAAAAATACACCTATTTTATCTTCGGCACTAATAGCCATATGTGCATATTTGGGACTACACGCTCCTAAAATTCGATATTTTTTAAAATCTACATCTAGTTTTTTCTTAAATGTACCGGTAACGTCTATTTCTGTAATAATACCAAAACCTTCTTTTTTAAGCGTTTCGGTTACTAATTGTATTGCTTCATCAAAGCTTTTGTTTTTTATAACAGTATTAAAATAATAACTCATAACTATTTCTTATTTAAAGATTAAACTTATTATCTAATTTTCGTTCTGATTCCTCAAAAAATATACCAAATAACAGTTTATTTTGAAAGTTCGTATGCCTCTTTTTCCAATTGTTCTCTGTGGTCGGGATGTGCAATACTAATAAGTAATTTGGTTCTTTCTTTTAAGCTTTTTGCATAGAGATTTACGGCTCCGTATTCGGTTACAATCCAATGCACGTGTGCACGTGTAGTTACTACACTTGCTCCCTTTGCCAAGGTAGGCACAATTTTACTTTTTCCTTTTTTGGTTACCGAAGGTAACGCAATAATTGGCTTACCTCCTTCCGATAAGGACGCACCTCTTATAAAATCCATTTGTCCGCCTACACCTGAGTATTGTTTTGTACCAATACTATCGGCACAGACTTGCCCAAATACATCAATTTCTAAAGCCGAGTTAATAGCTACAACTTTCGGGTTTTTACGAATCCAACGTGTATCGTTTACAAAGGCTGTATCTAAAAATTCAAACATTGGATTGTCGTCTAAATATTGATACAAACGTTGTGAACCCATACAAAATCCGGATACTATTTTTTCTTTATAAATACCTTTATATTTTCCGGTAAGGACACCTTTTTCAATTAAATCAATCACGCCATCGCTAAACATTTCGGTATGCATTCCTAAATCTTTATGATTGGTTAGAGCAAGCAATGCGGCATCAGGTATGGCTCCAATTCCGGTTTGTAGGGTTGAACCGTCTTCAATAATACCGGCAATGTGTTTTCCTATTTGTAATTCCACATCGGTTAGTGGTCTGGGTTTGTGTTCAAAAAGGGGTTCTACAACTTCTACTAAAGCATCAATTTTATTTACGTGTATCATACCGTCTCCTCGTGTTCTAGGAACATGTGGATTTAATTGTGCTATTACAATTTTTGCAGCATGAACAGCAGCATACGTTACACCAACAGAAACGCCAAGTGAACAAAATCCGTGTTTATCGGGTGGCGATACTTGTATAAGAGCAACATCTAACGGAATAATTTTGTTTTTAAACGCCAAGGGAATTTCACTTAAAAACATTGGGATGTAATTCGATCTTCCCGATTGAACCGATTTTCTCACATTTGCACCCACAAAAAGTGTATTAATAATAAAATTTTCTTGGTATTTATCATCTGTATAAGGAGCTTCTCCCTCTGTATGAATGCTATAAATATTTACATTTTTTAATTCATTATGTCTATTAGTCATTGCATTTACTAATGCTTGCGGTGCCGAAGCAGCCGATTGGATAAACACATTGTCGTTAGATTTTATGAGCTTTACAGCTTCAACAGTGGTAGTAAGTTTGTGACTGTACATAGTTATTAATTTTACTGCAAAGTACTAACTTATTTTAATAGCAAACGGTGATATAAGTCAATATTTATCAAAAACCCGTTGTGCATTAATAATATAGTAAAAAAAG
>JALWYP010000136.1 GCA_026992695.1 Flavobacteriaceae bacterium | reverse complement strand
GCTCCTACTATTGAAGTAGATAGAACGTTTAATCCGTTTCGTGAAGATACTTCAAATGCAAACAAAAAATCCTATTTTAAAAAAGAAAAAAATCCAGCTTGGGAAGCTATGTATGTGGGATTAAAAAATACGGCTATTTCCGAAATTGAATTTGAAAGCGAAGAAGTAACCGGAAGTTTTTTTGATAACCAACAAACCGAAACCTCAGGTAAAAACACATTTCAACTTCAAAATAAATACATTGTAAGTGCCATTAAAAACGGAATGATTCTCATTCATCAAAACTTGGCACATCAACGAATTTTATACGAAGAATTTTTAAAAAACATGACCGTTGAGGATGGTGTAAGTCAGCAATTGTTATTTCCGTTGGTTATGGATTTTTCAAAACCCGAAATAGTTACGCTTCAAACCGTTAAAGAACCGCTTGAGAAAGCCGGCTTTTTATTTTCTGTTTTAGAAGAAGAAACAGCCGAAATTACAGGAATCCCATCCGGAATCCCTTCCAAAAATATTGCTAACGTCTTAAACCAACTTATTTTCGACCTTCAAAACGAAGTCCCCGAAGCAAGTTTTAGCGTAAACGACATTTTGGCAAAATCACTTGCTAAAAGTTTGGCTATTAAAACAGGTACATCATTAAGCACTCAAGAACAAGAACACATTATCCACCAACTATTTGCATGTAAAGAACCTACGGTTTGCCCTAACAATCACAAGGTTCTGGTTACAATTGAAGCAAAAGAAATAGATGCAAAATTTTAAACTATGGGACGAATCACAGATACAGTAAAAACACTCATAATTATAAATGTAATCTTTTTTATAGGTTCGCAAATACTGGGAGAAACCGCTTATAAATTGTTTTCGCTTTATTATTTTGAAAGTCCAAACTTTCAGTTTTGGCAACCCATTACGCATATGTTTATGCACGGCGGATTTATGCATATACTGTTTAATATGTATGCATTGTGGGCGTTTGGTTCGCCTTTAGAAATGCGTTGGGGACGAAATAAATTTTTGTTTTTTTATTTTTCTGCCGGATTGGGAGCTGCACTTATTCATACCCTTTACAATTACTACCAATTTCATCAAGGTTTTGATGCCCTTACCGCATTGGGATATCCGCCTAATCAAATTTGGGAGTTACTAAACGAAACGCTTCAAGAAGGCTCTTATAGAAACATCCCTGAAATTGGGAGTGACCTATCTCAACAATTTTTTCAAGCCTATAATACACCTGCCGTAGGAGCCTCTGGAGCAATTTACGGTATTTTAGTTGCCTTTGGGATGATGTTCCCCAATGCCGAGTTAATGCTTATCTTTTTTCCGGTTCCCGTTAAAGCAAAATATTTTATTCCGGGATTAATTTTAATGGATTTATTTTTCGGAATTTCGGGATCACCCATGGGAATTGCACACTGGGCACATATTGGAGGTGCTTTGTTTGGCTTTATAATGGCTTGGTACTGGCGTAAAAACGATATGAATAAATATAGATGGAATTAGATTTAGTAACACTTTTTACTTTAAAAAAGACGTTACTTTTTCAAATTATAATATGTTTTTCAAATCTTGTCTTCCAACAATTGCCATTATCTCAATACTATCTTTATTAACCCTAAAATAGATGCTATCAACTCCACAAACACAACGCCTATAATCTTTTCTTACATATTCAACCGATTCAAAAGAATAAGGTCTTTCTGCAATAATATCAAAATATTCAAAAAACGATTCAAAATACTTGTCGGCTTGAATCATTCCAAATTTTTCAACTCCGTAATGATGAATACGTATTAAATCATTTTTAGCTTCGTTCCTTAATCGATATTTAGCCATTCAAAGAGGACTTTGATTGAGCTAAAATTTTGTTCTTATTGTCATCCGTAAATCCACTATTTTCAGCTTTCTCTAATTTAGCACGAACCCAATCAATTTGGATTTGTTGTTTTCTGGCTTGTCTAATTAAATCGTTTACTAATTCGCTTTTGCTTGAATATTCATTACTTTTCACTTGGGCTTTTAGCCATTCGTTGTTCGGTTCGGTAAATGATATACTTTGTCTTGACATACTATTCTATTTTGATGTAAATATACATCAAATACGAATCACCTCCAAGTTAAGCTTAAAAACTATTTTTTTGTTAGTAACCAATTTGTACTACTTAATACTATAATTCCTTTTATCTTTGTACAAATTTTTTTTTATGACATTAATTAAATCTATTTCGGGCATACGAGGAACCATTGGCGGTAAAGAAGGAAACAACCTCACTCCTATCGATACCGTAAAATACGCTGCCGCTTACGGAACTTGGATACAACAACAACGCAACAAGCAAAATTACAAAGTTGTGGTAGGTAGAGATGCACGAATTTCGGGTGAAATGATTCAGCAATTGGTAATGAACACGCTTGTAGGCATGGGAATTCATGTTGTAGATGTTGGATTATCCACCACACCAACCGTAGAAATGGCTGTAACTATGGAGCACGCAGATGGCGGAATTATTCTTACAGCAAGTCATAACCCAAAACAATGGAACGCTCTAAAACTCTTAAATCATAAAGGTGAATTTTTAAATGCTCAAGCGGGTAAACAAATCCTTACCATCGCCAATAGTGATGCTATGATTTTTAGTGAAATAGACGATTTAGGAACCATCACCAAAAATGAAGCCTATATAGATTTGCACATTGAAGAAATCTTACAACTGGATTTGGTAACTGTTTCTGCAATAAAAAAAGCCGGATTTAAAGTTGCGGTAGATGCCGTAAATTCTACTGGCGGAATTGCTGTTCCGTTATTACTTGAAGCATTGGGCGTAGAACCAGTAAAATTATTCTGCACACCCAATGGCGAGTTTCCGCACAACCCGGAACCGCTTAAAGAACATTTGGGTGACTTAATGAAAAAAGTGGTTAGTAGCCATTCCGATTTCGGAATTGTAGTAGATCCCGATGTAGATAGATTGGCTTTTGTAGATGAAAACGGAACCATGTTTGGCGAAGAATATACTTTAGTAGCCGTAGCCGACTACGTTTTACAAAACACACCGGGAAACACCGTTTCTAATTTATCCTCTTCTCGTGCTTTGCAAGATATTACCGAAAAATATGGCGGAACCTACTATGCATCGGCAGTTGGCGAAGTAAACGTAGTCGAAAAAATGAAAGAAGTAAATGCGGTAATTGGTGGCGAAGGAAACGGCGGAATTATTTACCCTAACCTGCATTACGGAAGAGATAGTTTAGTGGGAATTGCTTTATTTTTAAGTTATTTGGCACAAGAGCGAATATCTGTAAGTGGTTTAAGAAAACGCTATCCGTCTTATTTTATGAGTAAAAAGAAAATTAAGCTTACACCGCAATTAGATGTAGATTCAATTTTAAAACAAATAGAGCTAAAGTATCAATCTGAAAAAATCAGCACAATTGATGGCGTAAAAATAGATTTCCCAACATTTTGGGTGCATTTAAGAAAATCAAATACCGAACCCATAATTAGAATTTATACCGAAGCCGAAACACAAGAAGAAGCCGATAAAATAGCCGACAGATTTATTGATGAAATAAAGCAACTTGCCGGTTTGTAAACTAAATGTTATGAAAAAACCAAAAACACAACTGGAAGGTTATTTTACTCCCTTTAGAAACAATATAGTTGGCATAAACCAATCTTTTGAAACTCCTTTCGGAAAAAAAAAGATTATCTATTTTGATTGGACAGCCAGCGGAAGATTATATCGTCCTATAGAAGAAAAAATGCTTCATAACTTTGGTCCTTTTGTAGCCAACACCCATACCGAAACTACGGTGAGTGGTACTACCATGACAAAAGCGTACCACAAAGCTCGAAAAATTATTAAAAACCACGTGAACGCATCTCAAAACGATGTTTTTTTACCCGTAGGAAGCGGAATGACCGGAGCAGTAAATAAGTTTCAACGTATTTTGGGATTAAAAATACCCGAGCATTTAAAAAAGTATACTTCGATACCTGAAGAAGAACGACCTGTTATTTTTGTTTCGCATATGGAACATCATAGCAACCAAACTTCTTGGTTGGAAACCATTGCCAGAGTTGAAGTAATTCCCAGCGACGAAAACGGACTATTTAGTTTAGATAATTTAAAAACACTACTCGAAAAATACAAAGACACACCACAAAAAATTGCATCGGTTACCGCTTGCTCAAACGTAACAGGAATTACCACTCCGTATCATCAAATAGCTAAGCTAATGCACCAATACAACGGATTGTGTTTTGTAGATTTTGCCTGTTCTGCTCCGTATGTAAGCATAAACATGCACCCCAAAAACCCAGAAGAAAGTTTAGATGCTATTTTCTTTTCTCCCCATAAATTTTTAGGAGGTCCCGGAACAAGTGGCGTACTTATTTTTAACGAAAAATTATACAAAAACACCGTTCCCGACTGTCCGGGTGGCGGTACTGTGGTTTGGACAACCCCTTGGGGCGACCATCGCTTTTTAGATAACATAGAAGACCGAGAAGATGGAGGAACTCCCGGCTTTTTACAAGTAATTAAAACCGCTCTCGCCGTAAAATTAAAGGAGAAAATGGGAGTAGAAAATATTATAAAACGAGAAGAAGAATTATTAGACTACTTTTTTAAACGTATAAAACCACATCCAACTATTAATCTTTTAGCCGGACAACACAAACACAGACTGGGAGTGCTGTCGCTTACCATTGGCGACCTGCATCACGATTTAGCCGTAAAAATGTTAAACGACCGATACGGAATTCAAACTCGTGGTGGTTGTAGTTGTGCCGGAACCTACGGACATTATTTACTGGGCATAGATCATCAAAAATCGGATGAAATTATTAGTAAACTCGAAGCCGGAACTTGTAAAATGAAACCCGGATGGATTCGGTTTTCTATTCATCCCACCACAACAAATGAAGAAATACAATATGTTTGCGATAGCTTAATTGAATTAGCAAATAACTATACCGATTGGCAAAAAGACTATCATAAAATTAACGAAACTTTTTGTCATAAAAATGAAAAAGAAACACAAGCATCTGCTTTACAAGAAGATTGGTTTCGTTTATAAAAAAATTGTTGTTAAAAACCCGTAAATAACAATCGTAAAAAATACAATACACCTGCGCAAATAGTTTTTACATTTGTATTTATGAAGTACATTATCTCATTCGTATTGTTTTTTGTTTTAGTCTGCTTAACAGGTTGTGATACTATAAAAGACAAACAAAGTGACATTCAAGATTTTATTCCTGAAAAAGCACATACAATTGTAAAAATTAACAATTTTGAAGATAACAAAGCTGCACTTGCTTCAAACGACTTACTTTTTCCGGTTTTATCCAAATCGACACTCGCTGCACTTATACAAAACATACATCCACAATCGGAAAGTTTGTTGTGCATATCAAAAAATGACACTAAAAAAGATTATACCTTTATTACGCATCTTCAAAAAGTTGAATTAATAAACGACTCTATTATAACGAAGAATGAAACCAATTCCGTTAAAAAAATCATACTAAACGACACCCCTTTTTATACTTTTACAAAAGATAGCATTATTGTAATTGGCTCTTCAGAAAAGGAAATAAAGGCTGTTTTTAACAAAAAAACGCTTCGCGATAAATTATTTATACGCGCTTTTAAAATAGCTGATAATAAAGGAATTAGCATTATAAGCAAAGCAAATAAACTTCAATATTCAGATTCGGCTGCCATTAATTTTGCCAAATGGATGTGTTTAAACACGATTATTTCATCCGGAGGTATTACCGCTACAGGAGTGGCTATCCCGCAGGACAGCATACCTCAAATCAGCATCCTATTTAAAGGGCAAACGCCACAAACCACTCAGTTTTTAACCGTTTTACCAGCCGATGCAACCAAAGCTTTTTCGTTTACCTATTCCGATTTTGATGTGCTTCAAAATAATATAACAGCTAATGATTCTGTTTCTATTCAAAAGAAAGATGCTATTTTTAACTTGGTGAATGAAGTTGCCGTTTTTTCAATTAATAAAGAAAATGCAATTGCAATAAAAAGTTTGGATACACAACTTACTTATGAAGCATTAGCAGCTAATTTTTCAGAAAAAAACTTGTATAAAGATGTTGCTATCTACCATTTTCTAAATCCCAAATTATTTAAAAACACCTTTTCTCCTTTAGTTAAAGCAACAAATTTTAAGTTTGCTTTTCAATTAGGGGATTTTTTCATTTTCACCAAAACACAAGGAACTGCACAACATATTATTTCGAGTTATAAAAATGAATCAGTCTTTGCAAAATCTAATAATTATAAAAACCTTTTAAACGATATTAGCAGTACATCGTCTTTGTTTATAGTACAAAATGGAGAGGAGTTTGCCACTTCACTTTCAAAATTAACAGGTATTCAATCCGTTTCAAAAAAAGTAATCAAACAGTTTCCGCTGGCAATTACACAAATTAGCTTCGACAGGGATTTTGCGCATCTTAACTTAGTTTGCAAAGAAGTTTCTTTAAAAAATCAATCTTCTTCTTCGGGTGTTACCGAAACGGCTTCTATTAGTTTGAAGAATACCATTGCTCTTGCTCCCGCTTTTTTCACCAACCATATTACCAAAGGAAAAGATATTGTTGTACAAGACATAGACAATGTTTTATATCTTATTTCGAATAACGGAAAAATACTTTGGAAAAAAACTTTAAATGACAAGATTATTGGAGAAATTAAAGAAGTAGATATTTTAAAAAACGGTAAAAAACAATTGGCTTTTGTTACTAAAAATAAATTGTATGTACTGGATAGAAATGGAAAACCCGTAAAACCCTTTCCAATTTCATTTACCGACAATATCACCCAGCCATTGGCTATTTTTGACTACGATAACAACCGAAAGTATCGGTTTGCTATTACGCAGGACAACAAAATTACGTTATTTGACAGCAAAGGAAAAAAGGTAAAAGGATTTACATTTTCAAAAACCAAATCGGATATTGTTCTACCTCCTACTCACATTCGTATTGCTAATAAAGATTACATTGTTATTGCAGAACAAAACGGTAAGTTACACATCCTTAACCGAACTGGAAAAACAAGAATTAATCTCTCTAAAAAGTTTGATTTTTCAGATAATCCAATTGTAAAAGAGGGTAACAACTTTGTGGTTATTAGTAAAAACAACACAAAACACAGCATTGATACCAAAGGAAGAGTGATTTCAAAGAAATTGAAAGTTTCGGGAACTTATTATTTTACTGTAAACGGAAGAATAAAAGCTACACTTGACGAAAACCTATTGCGTATTAACGGAAAATTAGTAGCGCTTCCTTACGGAATTTACACCCAACCCTT
>JALWYP010000135.1 GCA_026992695.1 Flavobacteriaceae bacterium | reverse complement strand
AATTTTACGTAACCGAAGATGGTTAGGAGTAACTTCAACATATTCATCTTTTTGAATGTACTCTAAAGCTTCTTCCAAAGAGAATTTTATAGCAGGAACAATACGAGCTTTATCATCTGCTCCTGAAGAACGAACGTTACTCAATTTTTTTGTTTTAGTAACATTTACCACCATATCGTCTTGGCGACTGTTTTCTCCAATTACTTGCCCTTCGTAAATATCTTCTCCCGGATCTACAAAAAATCGCCCGCGCTCTTGAAGTTTATCAATAGAATAAGGAATGGCTTTTCCGTTTTCCATAGAGACTAACGAACCATTTTGTCTTTCGGGAATGCCTCCTTTTACAGGTTGATATTCAAAAAAACGATGGGTCATAATGGCTTCTCCTGCAGTTGCTGTAAGAAGCTGATTACGTAGCCCGATAATACCTCGTGACGGAATTAAAAAAGCACACACCATACGGTCGCCTTTTGCTTCCATACTAATCATTTCGCCTTTACGAATGGTTACCATATCTATGGCTCTTCCGCTTACTTCTTCGGGTAAATCTATGGTGAGTTCTTCAACGGGTTCGCACTTTACACCATCTATTTCCTTAATAATTACTTGTGGTTGTCCTATTTGAAGTTCATATCCTTCTCTTCGCATCGTCTCAATTAAAACCGAAAGATGTAACACGCCTCTACCAAAAACCATAAATTTATCGGCACTATCTGTAGCTTCTACACGTAACGCCAGATTTTTTTCCAGTTCGCGTTCAAGACGTTCTTTAATGTGTCTTGAGGTTACAAATTTTCCGTCTTTTCCAAAAAATGGTGAATCATTAATGGTAAATAGCATGCTCATTGTAGGTTCATCTATAGCTATCGTAGCTAGACTTTCAGGGTTTTCGATATCACAAACCGAATCGCCAATTTCAAAATCTTCCAGACCTACTAAAGCACAAATATCACCGGCTTTTACTTCGGTAATTTTTTTTCTTCCCAAGCCAACAAAAGTATGTAGTTCTTTTATTTTTGTTTTTTTAATTGTTCCGTCACGTTTTACTAATGCAACTTGCATATTTTCTTTCAGCGTCCCCCTGTGAAGTCTACCTATGGCAATTCTTCCGGTAAATGATGAATAATCTAGCGAAGTAATTAACATTTGTACGTTTCCGTCTACAACTACGGGAGAGGGAACATGTTCTAGTACCATATCTAAAAGGGGTTCGATGGTTTTGGTAGGCTTTTCCCAATCTTCACTCATCCAATTGTGTTTTGCAGAACCATATACAGTAGGAAAGTCTAGTTGCCATTCTTCTGCTCCTAATTCAAACATTAAATCAAAAACAGCTTCGTGAACCTCATCCGGAGTACAATTTTCTTTATCAACTTTATTGATTACCACACACGGTTTTAACCCCAGCGATAATGCTTTTTGCAATACAAAACGGGTTTGTGGCATAGGACCTTCAAAGGCATCTACCAATAGTAAAACTCCGTCTGCCATATTTAGCACGCGTTCTACTTCACCTCCAAAGTCGGCGTGACCGGGCGTATCTATAATATTAATTTTAGTGTCTTTATAAACCACCGAAACATTTTTTGAAGTAATGGTAATACCTCTTTCTCGTTCCAGGTCGTTATTATCGAGTATTAGTTCGCCTTTGTTTTCGTTTTCTCTAAACAGGCTACAATGGTGCATAATTTTATCTACCAAGGTTGTTTTTCCGTGGTCAACGTGAGCTATTATGGCAATGTTTTTAATCTTCATAGGGTTTGCTTTTAGCGCGTGCAAAAGTAGTGTTTATTAATGAATTTTAGGTTTAAATAGCTACTATTTTGAAAAACAGGTAGAAAAGTCCTACGATTAAGTGGTTAAAGGTTGTTATTTAGAAAATAATACATTAACCGTTGTTCCTTTTTTAGTGGATTGAATTTGTGTTTTTCCGTTTAAATCAACAGCGCGTTTTTTTAAGTTGTTAAGTCCGTTTCCTTTTTGGGTAGACTGTACGTTAAATCCTTTTCCGTCATCGATAATAGTGATAACATAATTTTCTTGGTCTTGTTCTACTTTTACTTGAATAGAGGAAGCATTAGCGTGTTTTAAAGAATTATTTATAGCTTCTTGAATAATTCGGTAGATGTTCATTCCT
>JALWYP010000134.1 GCA_026992695.1 Flavobacteriaceae bacterium | reverse complement strand
TCATACAAAAAAAGGAATGTTCTCTTTTATCAATGATAAGTATAAAAAAGGTGAAGTGTCTAACATTAGTTTTGTCTTAAACTTTTTTGAAGAGAAAGCAAAATATGGTTACGGTTATGGTTACGGTTATGGTTACGGTTACGGTTATGGCTACGGAAATTACGGGAACAGCTATCACGAAAACGATAAAAGGCACTCTGTTTTAAAACGAATTAAAAAACTTTTTAAACGAAAATAATTTTAAGCATTGTATGTATGTTAAGCCCATACCAAAAATTTATAAAACGTTTATTCGATTTGGTGTTGGCTATTACTTTATTACCTTTTCTGCTACCGGTAATCGTTTTTTTAATAATTATAGCAACTATTGACACGCATCAAACCGGTTTTTTTATTCAAAAACGTATTGGATACCAAGGCAAACCCTTTTCATTTTATAAAATTAGAACCTTAAAAGGAAAAAACCACGATGATATTATTGCTATTTACAACCAAGCAACTCCGTTCGGAAAATTTTTAAGAAATACCAAATTAGACGAACTTCCTCAGCTTTTAAATGTGCTAATCGGAACAATGAGTTTTGTTGGTCCCAGACCCGATATTCCCGGTTATGCAGATAAGTTAACAGGAAAAGACCGGATTATATTAACCGTAAAACCCGGTATTACCGGTCCTGCTACAATTAAGTACAAAAATGAAGATAAAATTTTATTGCAACAAACCAACCCAAAACAATATAACGACGAAGTAATCTGGATAGATAAAATAAAAATAAATAAAGAATATGTTAAAAATTGGAGTTTGCAAAAAGATATAAGATATTTGTGGTCATCAATCTTTGGATAAAGAAAATAATAATTGCCCCTTCAAATCATTAAAAATGACAAATAATCCCACCATTGTAATTATAGGTTTAGGATATGTAGGTTTGCCACTTGCAGTTGCCTTTGCACATAAATATAAAGTAATAGGTTTTGATATAAACAAAAAACGAATTTCAGCTCTGGCTGAAGGTATTGATGCAACTCTTGAGGTAGAAAAAGAGGAATTACTGAAAGTTTTAAACAATAATCCCGATAAAGGATTACAAGTAACAGCAAACCCTTCCAAAATTGCCAATGCAACCGTTTATATTGTCACCGTTCCCACACCTACAAACAAATACAATCAACCCGTACTAACCCCGTTAAAAAAAGCCAGCGAAACCATTGGAGAAGTGTTAAAAACCGGAGATGTTGTAATCTATGAATCTACCGTTTATCCGGGTGTTACCGAAGACGTTTGTGTTCCTATTCTCGAAAAACATTCCGGTTTGCAGTTTAATAAAGACTTTTTTGCCGGTTATTCACCCGAACGGATAAACCCCGGCGATAAAAAACACACCGTAACCAAAATTTTAAAAGTAACTTCGGGTTCTACACCTAAAGTAGCAAAATACATTGATGAATTATACGCTTCGGTAATTACGGCGGGTACCCATTTGGCTCCCTCTATTAAAGTAGCCGAAGCCGCAAAGGTGATAGAAAATTCGCAACGCGATATAAACATAGCATTTGTTAACGAATTATCTAAAATTTTTCGTTTAATGAACATCGATACGCAAGCCGTGTTGGAAGCCGCTGCAACCAAATGGAATTTTTTAAAATTCACTCCCGGATTGGTAGGCGGGCATTGTATAGGTGTCGATCCGTATTACTTGGCACAAAAAGCAATTGAAGAAGGATATAATCCCGAAATTATTCTTGCCGGAAGACGTATGAACGACGGAATGGGTAGTTATGTTGCCCACGAAGTAGTAAAATTAATGATTAAAAAAGAAGCTAAAGTAAACGGCGGAAAAGCACTTGTATTGGGAATTACTTTTAAAGAAAACTGTCCCGATATACGAAACAGCAAAGTCATTGATGTAATTAAGGAGTTAAAAAATTACAACTTAGAAGTAGTTGTTTACGACCCTTGGGCAAACAAAGACGAAGTAAAAGAAGAATTCGGAGTTTCACTTATTTCTGAAGAAGAAAATCTACACTCGCAATACGATGCAATAATACTCGCTGTGGCACACCACAAATTTAAAGATTTTGATATAAAAAAATACAGTTCAAAACCTACGGTAGTATTTGATGTAAAAGCTTTTCTTGATA
>JALWYP010000133.1 GCA_026992695.1 Flavobacteriaceae bacterium | reverse complement strand
ATTCGTTGAACTGCACAAAAACACATTTTATTACGGCTTTTTTAGATTCAAATTGTAGGAATATAAGATACGTATAAACACGTATATACCTGATTTTTTAAGGGTTAACCTTTAAAAAAATGTGAGAAAAAAATATACATATTACTTCTTTATCTACTTAATTTTCAACAAAACAACTCGTATATTTGACCCTTTAAATCAAGAATTTAATGTCGTTACAAAAAGAAATTAACAGAAGAAGAACCTTTGGGATTATTTCTCACCCAGATGCAGGAAAAACAACTTTAACCGAAAAATTATTACTTTTTGGTGGAGCTATTCAAGAAGCCGGTGCAGTGAAGTCTAACAAAATTAAAAAGGGAGCAACCAGTGATTTTATGGAAATTGAACGCCAAAGAGGAATCTCTGTAGCTACTTCAGTTTTGGCTTTTGAATATAACGGCACAAAAATAAATATTCTAGACACCCCGGG
Organism: Flavobacteriaceae bacterium; assembly: GCA_026992695.1. Taxonomy (GTDB): domain Bacteria; phylum Bacteroidota; class Bacteroidia; order Flavobacteriales; family Flavobacteriaceae; genus Marifrigoribacter. The sequence goes on along the minus strand of JALWYP010000133.1, from coordinate 1,669 downwards.
ACATAAAGATTTTGCCGAAGACACTTTTAGAACACTTACAGCTGTAGATAGTGTAATTGTTGTTATCGATGTAGCCAAAGGGGTGGAAGAACAAACCGAAAAGTTGGTTGAAGTTTGTAGAATGCGTAACATTCCTATTATTGTTTTTGTTAATAAACTGGATAGAGAAGGAAAAGATGCCTTTGAATTACTTGACGAAATAGAACAAAAACTAAACCTTAGAGTTACTCCTTTGAGTTTTCCGATAGGAATGGGATATGATTTTAAAGGCATTTATAACATCTGGGAGAAGAATATTAATCTTTTTAGCGGAGATAGTCGAAAAAATATTGAAGAAACTATTGAAATCTCAAACCTTGAAGACAATGAGCTAGATAATCTTGTAGGAAATCAAGCCGCTTCAACACTACGAGAAGAAATAGAATTAACATCGGGTATTTACCCTACATTTTCAAAAGAAGAATACCTTAACGGGGCGTTGCAACCTGTTTTCTTCGGTTCTGCTTTAAACAACTTTGGTGTTAGAGAATTACTGGATTGTTTTGTTAAAATAGCTCCTACTCCACGACCTAAAGAAAGTACGATTAGACTCGTTAAACCCGACGAACCAAACTTTACAGGCTTTGTTTTTAAAATTCATGCTAATATGGATCCCAAACACAGAGATCGATTGGCTTTTATTAAAATTGTTTCAGGTGTTTTTGAACGAAACAAACCCTATTTACATGTTAGAAATGGTAAAAAAATGAAATTTTCCAGCCCTAATGCTTTCTTTGCCGAAAAAAAACAAATTGTAGACAAATCCTATCCCGGCGACATTGTAGGATTACACGATACAGGAAACTTTAAAATTGGTGATACACTTACCGAAGGTGAAAATCTACTTTACAAAGGCATCCCTAGTTTTTCTCCCGAACATTTTAAGTACATTAATAATGCAGATCCTATGAAAAGCAAACAACTTGAAAAAGGGATAGACCAATTAATGGATGAAGGAGTCGCGCAACTTTTTACACTAGAACTAAACGGAAGAAAAGTAATAGGTACCGTTGGTGCATTACAGTTTGAGGTAATTCAGTACCGCTTAGAACATGAATATGGGGCTACTTGTAGGTACGAAAACCTTAATGTATATAAAGCATGCTGGGTAGATATAAACAAATCCAATCATGATGAACTCATTGAATTCAAACGAATAAAAGCTAAATTTTTAGCCAAAGACAAACGAGGGCAGTTGGTGTTTTTTGCAGATTCTAATTTTACGTTGCAAATGACGCAACAAAAATTCCCAAACGTTAAATTACATTTTGTAAGCGAATTTGATTAAAAGTTGTTACAAAACTTTTGGTTTATGCTTGCCCTGTAGGTCCAAAATTTAAAGGCATAGGTGGCTGGTCATAGTCTTTAATTTCACCATGTGCCTTTTCAAAACGATGTATATTATCTCCTAATGCTTTTAACAATCGTTTCGCATGTTGTGGTGTTAAAATAATACGAGATTTTACTTTACTTTTCGGTACGCCGGGCATAATAGAAACAAAATCAATTACAAACTCTGAAACAGAATGATTGATGATTGCTAAATTACTGTAAATACCTTGAGCTACCTTTTCTTCAAGTTCGATGTTTATTTGTCCTTTTTTAGGTTGTTTTGAATCTGACATAATTG
>JALWYP010000132.1 GCA_026992695.1 Flavobacteriaceae bacterium | reverse complement strand
ATTCTAGGTATGACAGAATGAAAGAGTTTTTTAACCCGTTTAAAAAAGTGTATCATAAAAATTACCACGCCTTAAAAAACATTTCTCTCGATATAAAAAAAGGTGAAGTGCTGGGTGTTATCGGAAAAAACGGCAGCGGTAAGTCAACCCTTTTAAAAATACTGGCATCGGTGGTTACTCCAACTTCCGGTAATTTTGTTTGTAATGGAAAAGTTGCTGCTTTAATTGAATTAAGTGGTGGTTTTAATGTAGATTTAACGGGAATTGAAAACATCTACTTTCTTGGTGCGATACAAGGGTTTAAAAAAAAGGAAATAGATAACAAACTACAGGATATTCTTGATTTTGCAGACATCGGTGAATACATCTACCAACCTGTCCGAACTTACTCAAGCGGAATGCATGTGAGGCTGGCTTTTTCCATCGCCATTAATATTGACCCCGAAATTTTATTAACGGATGAGGTGTTAGCAGTAGGTGATGTCCGGTTTCAGAAAAAATGTTATCGCAAAATACAAAATTTTAAAGATGCCGGTAAAACAATTGTTATTTGCACTCATAGCATGCCTGTTGTTAAAGATTATTGTACCAAGGCTGTATGGCTGAACGAAGGCGTTATTTCGGCCTATGGTGACCCCGAATATGTAACGGATTCTTACCTGGCATACATGAATGCCCGTAAACCACATCAGGGAATAAAAAAAATTAGTACTGGCAGCGACCAATCTGCTGCCATTGAAAAACCAACGGTTTCAATACCCGAAAACTTCAAAAATATTGATTGGGTAAATTTAGAAGGTTTGCGGCATTACGGAGATGGAGGCGCTTATGTTAGTTACGCTTCGCTAATAAACCTGAAGGAAAAAAAGACCGTTTACAGGTTGCGTGGAAACGAAGAGGTGTCGATAATGATGATAGCTTCCATTGAAAGGCATTACGAAAACCCCGGTGTGCAACTTCTGTTTCATAATAGGTTTGGTTCTGTTATTTTAAAGGTTAGCAGTTACGTTTACCATCAAAACATTAAAATCGAAGCAGGCAAAGTCAATATTATATCATTTGATTTTAAAATGCCAGCTTTAGGAAATGGTAATTATAGTATTTCCATAGCTTTTATGAATAAAAAAGATGGGATTGTTAACCATCTATTTGGAGTTAATGATGCCATATTATTTGAAATTGCCAATCCCAATCCTAAATTTAAACAAAATACAATATTGGTTTTAGAGCAGGTTAATATTAATTTAGTTGAGCAATATGAAAATAATTAAAACCATCATAAGTTTTCTCGACTCCATATACAAGAACAGATACATTTTGTTTACGTTGGTGATTCGTGATTTTAAGAGCAGGTATTTATCCAGCTATATAGGATTACCCTGGGCATTTATACAACCGGCCGCTTATATTTTTGTAATATGGTTTACTTTTACGGTTGGTATCAGAGGAGGCACCCTGTCTTCGGGAATTCCCTATATAGTCTATTTAATTACGGGTATTGTTCCGTGGCTTTTTATAGGTCAAACATTAGTTGTAAGTTGTAATGCAATTACTCAGTATTCGTATCTGCTTAAAAAAACAAACTTTCCGGTAAGTTTAATTCCATTAATAAAAATATTATCGGGCATGATTGTCCACGTGTTTCTTGTTGCATTAATGGTTGTAATATTACTTTTTCACAATATAAAGCCTTCCATTTATTGGGTACAAATTTTTTATTATTGGTTTGTAATGATTTTTTTGTTTTCAGGGCTTGGCTGGTTCGTATCGGCTATTAATGTTTTTATAAAAGATATGGCACATATTGTTAATATATTGGTAACCATGCTTTTTTGGGTAACACCTATATTTTGGCCTTATGCTAATTTACACGGGAGTTACAGATACATCGCTTTGTTAAATCCATTTTTTTACATCACAGAAGGTTATAGATACACTTTTATTCAGAAAAAATGGTTTTTTGAATTTGTTGAGATGAATATTTGGTTTTGGATTGTAGGTATCATAATCTTTATCTTAGGTATTTTTACATTCCAAAAGTTAAAACCCGATTTTGGGGATGTTCTGTAATAATCTCCAGTTGTTTAACAAACCGGTAATTCATTGTAACGAAATAACGCATTGCAAAGTAACAACCAATACAT
>JALWYP010000131.1 GCA_026992695.1 Flavobacteriaceae bacterium | reverse complement strand
TCTTTCTGCTTTTCTGTTCTAATTCTTGCTTTTTTATTTCTTCAAATTGTTTGATATACTCAAAAATTAACATTATTTGGTCTTCGTTAGATGATACTTTTCCTTCAATTTCTTGCATCTTTAAAAGTAAGTCCTTATGTGTTAAAAGCATTCCTTTTATTTGAGTATAAACTCGCATAATCTTAATATTTACAGCAATCGCTCTTTCACTATTTAAAATACTCGATAACATTAAAACGCCGTGTTCCGTAAATACATAAGGTAGTTTTCTACGTCCTCCCCAACTTGATGTCGCAAATTGCGACTTCAAGTTTTCCCATTCTTCCTTTGTTAATCTAAACATAAAATCTTTAGGAAAACGGTCTATATTTCTTTTTATTCGCTCATTTAATCTTCTTGTTTCAACTTGGTAAAGTTCGGCTAAATCACTATCTAACATTACATTTTGCTCTCTAATGTTATAAATTTTACTTGTGATTATCTCGTTTGGAATACTGATTTCTTTACTCATTTTTAATTTTATTTTGGATTGTAAAAATAGTTTATTTATTAGAGGTCACAAATTGTGACCTCTAAAATTGGGTGTCGCAATTTGCGATATCTAAATTATTGGATGATACTTATTAATATCTTCTTGTAAATCGTCTAAATCATTGATTAAATAGGCTTCTGTTGAACTTACATAACGATGTCCTGCCATATATTGTACTTCTCTAAGATTGTATATTTTAAGCCAATGAACAATAACACTTGTTCTAATTTGATGTACGCTTTTTACTTTTTTATTCAGCTTTTTTAATTGTGGCAGAAGTTTACTAATGATGTTATGGAACTTTGTACTTACTCCAAAACTGGTAAATAATAAATCGGTTTCTTTTTTAGTTTCAGTTAAAATATTGGCTCTTGTTTTTAATTGATACTCCATAAAATCCAAGATTTGATGTGATTCTAATTTTAAGGTTCTTTCGTTGCTTCTGCGTGTTCCACCAATAGATATTTTTCCTTCTCGAAGCTTTAAATCTTGTATGGTTAATCTTGATAATTCTGTGCTGTTTAAACCTTGATAAACGAGTAAACTTACGATGATTTCATTTCGTTTTTTTGCTAAACTTTCAGTTTTGATATTTCTAAAATCATTGTATAATTTCTCTAATTCTTGTTTGTTGAGTGTGTTGTAAAGTATTTTTCTTTTTACGCCTTTTACTGCAATATTTAGGGTTGGGTTTTCTTTTACTAAATCAAGTTCTTTTAAGTAATTATAGTAATGTTTTATTGCGTTAGTTTCGCTTTGTATGGTTCGTTGTTTTACGGTGTTTCGTAGCTTTTGGATATAATGTACAATGTCGTTATAACTTGCTGACAGGTCTTCTATATTTTCTTTTTCAAGCCATTTTAGATATTTGGCTACAACTCTTTCAAAACTCTTAATCGTTTGTAAGCTGTAGCCTTTTTGTAATAGGTATTTTTTAAAACTGGGTTGCTCTTTTTCGTTGCTCATTTTTTGTAAAATTGCAATATCTGCATCCTCATACTTTGGGTGTCGAGCCACTCGACTTCTGCTGTCTTTGGTTTTACCGAGTTTTATTTTAGTCATTTTGTTCCTGGATTAAGTGCGTATATACTTGCGTGCTTTCTAATGAGTTATGCCCTAAAAACTTGCTTATCTTTTCTAAAGGCATTCCGTTGGCGAGTAGATGTGTAGCAATGCTATGGCGTAAAACGTGCAGTCTTACATTTTTTTCTTGTAACTGTAAATCATCTGTTCTTTGTTGTAATAATTTTAATCGTATTGCCATAGATTGTGCTTTCATTCGAGTGCCTTTTTGACTGATAAAAAACGCATTGTTTCGTTTGTCTAAAACGATTATTGGTCTGCTATCGTAAAGGTATTCTTGTAAGTATTGTGAGTTGGCTTTATTAAATGGTACTAACCGTTCTTTATTGGCTTTTCCTTTTCTTACGTGCAGTATTCTTCTATCAAAATCAATATCACTTACATCTAAATGATAGCCTTCATTTCTTCGTAATCCACAACCATAGAAAATGGTTAACATTGCTCTATCTCTTGCGTTAAATGGTTCTAATTTGTTGTTTTCATTATAACCATAGGTTGCTTTATAAAGTAGCTGTATTTCTTCTTGGGTAAGTGTTTC
>JALWYP010000130.1 GCA_026992695.1 Flavobacteriaceae bacterium | reverse complement strand
ATTAATAGCATAACGGAAACTCCTAAAAGAAAAGGGTAAAAAAATATTTGCCAAACAAAAGCATAAATGTTACAATTTTGTTAATGCTAATTTTCAAAATATACAACAAGCCTGATTAGAATTCTTTATAAAATTGCATAGATTGTAAAGATATTCCCAAAAATTTATATAAAAATAAGCCGTATGATTAAAGAAAATACAATAGAAGAAAATCTGATAAAACAATTGACCGACTTAAAGTATATTTATCGCCCAGACATTATCAATAGAAAAACTCTTGAACAAAATTTCAGAGAAAAATTTGAAAAATTGAACAAGGTAAGACTGACAGATAATGAATTTGCACGATTACGAGAACAAATTATTACGCCTGATGTATTTGCCGCTTCCAAGTTATTAAGGGAAAAACAATATTTTGAACGGGAAGATGGGACGCCATTACATTTTACATTGGTTAATATAAAAGACTGGTGCAAAAACGAATACGAAGTTATTAACCAACTGCGTATCAACACCGAAAATAGTTTTCAACGATACGATGTTATTTTGTTGATAAACGGTTTGCCAATCGTTCAAATTGAACTGAAAAAAGTTAACGTTTCGCCAAGAAAAGCAATGCAACAAATCGTTGATTACAAAAACGATCCGGGTAATGGCTATACCAATACCTTATTGAGTTTTATGCAACTGTTTATTGTGAGCAATCTAACTAACACATATTATTTTGCCAATAATATCAACCGGCATTTCGCTTTTAATGCAGATGAACAATTTTTACCTATTTACCATTTAGCAGATGAAAAAAACAAGAAAATTACTCACCTGACTGAATTTACCGAAAGATTTCTCACAAAAAGTAACTTGGGAGAAATGATTAGCAAATACATGGTTTTGGTAGAGAGCGAACGGAAATTGTTAGTAATGCGCCCTTATCAGATTTATGCGGTGAAAGCTATTGTTGATTGTATTAATCAAAACAGAGGCAACGGTTATATTTGGCACACTACAGGCAGCGGTAAAACTCTTACTTCTTTCAAGGCGTCAACCTTGTTGAAGGATAATCCTGATATAGAAAAATGCTTGTTTGTAGTTGACAGAAAAGATCTTGACCGACAAACTCGAGAAGAATTTAATAAATTTCAGGAAGGTTGCGTTGAGGAAAACACTAATACCGAAACCCTCGTTAAACGAATGCTTTCCACTGATTATTCTGATAAAGTAATTGTAACAACCATTCAAAAACTCGGTTTGGCTTTAGATCAAAATAGTAAGTTTAATAAGATAAAAACAAAAAAAGGACTTCCTACTTTTAAAGATAAATTGGCAACACTCAGAGACAAACGAATGGTTTTTATTTTTGACGAATGCCATCGCTCGCAATTCGGAGAAAATCATAAGGCGATTAAAGAATTTTTTCCTCGCGCTCAACTTTTCGGATTTACCGGCACGCCTATTTTTGAAGAAAACGCAACTTATAAAATTAGAGAAGATCGTTTTGAAACTTATAAAACTACCGAAGCGGTTTTTGAAAAGCTCCTACATTCTTACACTATTACGCACGCCATAGAAGATAAAAATGTTTTGCGTTTTCATATTGATTATTACAAAGGCAAAGGCGAAAAAGAACCTAAGCCTGACGAGCAGGTTACGCAATTGGCAATTGTTGAAGCTATTTTGGAAAAACACAATGCGGCAACTAATAATAGAAAATTTAACGCGCTATTAGCTACTTCATCGATAAATGATGCTATAAGTTATTACCGACTTTTTAAAGAAATTCAAAAAAAGAAATCGGAAGAAAATCCGGACTTTGTTCCGTTAAATATCGCTTGCGTTTTTTCGCCTCCTGCGCAACTTATTGCTAAGGAAGGAGATAAACAAAGCCAAAAAACAGCCGAAGACATTAAGCAATTACAAGAAGATTTAATACAAGAAAAAGAAGATAACAAACAAAATCCGGAAGAAAAGAAAAAAGCTCTGGAAGAAATTATTGCGGATTATAACAAACAATACGAAACAAATTATAGCATAAACGAATTTGATTTATATTATCAGGATGTACAAAGCCGCATCAAAAATCAAAAATACAGTAATAAAGATGTTCCGCATAAAGATAAAATCGATTTAACAATCGTGGTGGATATGCTTTTGACT
>JALWYP010000129.1 GCA_026992695.1 Flavobacteriaceae bacterium | reverse complement strand
CAATGATATTATCAAAAGCATTTTTATTTCCTAATTGATAATCTCTCATTCTCTTTCCACAAAGAGACGGTTTCGGTTCATGAAAACTCTCTATATTTGAAAATCCTTTTAATAAGGATCCAATATAAGCACTCCCGCTTCTTCCGGTGTTAATACAAAAAATTATTTTAGGTGTTCTTTTTGACATATGTTTTAAAAAATCCTCCCAAAGTTAATTGTTCCTCCCATAACTTGCGGTTGGATTGTTGTATTTTTTTTAATTCTTCAAGCGTGTGAGAATTATGGAACTGTAATACGATCTTTTCAATATCTTTAATTTCATTTTCTTCTACCCAAACTACATGCTTTTTCCAATCTATTGTATCTTCCAACGGAAGCAAACAATCCGTATTAATAAAAACAGGTATTCGTCCCATTGCCAAGGTTTCATAAAATCGTACCGAAAAGTTTCCCGTACCACGAACACAAACGGTGTAATCTGTGTTTTTTATATTATTGTAAAATTCTAAAGTAGTTTTTTGCCTTTCTTCCGGTGTGGTGGCTCCTGCTCTGTATTTTTTTCGTTCAATAAATCGGTCTTCCAAATGTTTTGAAGATTTTATTTTAGTAAGCACCTTGCTTCGGAAATAGGTGGTTGATTGTAACGTAGTTGGTGCGTGATCATGTAGATAAAAAAACGATTTTGTATTGTGTAGTACGTTTTTACTATTTTCTTTTATACGCTTTAGTTTGCTACTATTGGTATGCCCGCAAAAACCAATTACGGGTTTGCTACCATAGCTATTAAATGATAGCTCTTGAGTTTGGAAAATATCTTTTAAGGGATCTGAGATAAAAGAAGGAATTCCGATATGGTTTGCAGGTAATTTTGAGCGATTACCGCTTTGTCTAAAAACTACAAGATTAGAAAAATAAGGGATAATTACACCATAATCTCCCCAACTATATGACCATATTTTTTTTGAAACCGGAACAGTTTTGATTATTCTAACAATATGATTTGTTAATTTATTTTTTTTATAAAAATTCCATGACATTGGTAATATAAGTATTTCTGCTTCTTTTATCTGGTTAACTATGGTTACATCTTCTTTATTTATATGATATAAATCGTGCAAATTCTGGTTGCTTAAATTTGTTTTTTTAACGAAGGGCTTTAAGAGAGGAAAAATATGTTGTCGATATTTGCTTTCAACTTTATTTAAGATGTAAACTTTCATTCCTCTTTATTTTATTTTTTTTGCGGGGACTCCAACCAATACTTGATTGTTTTCTTCAAAGTTAGAAACAACACAAGCAGAAGCTCCAATAGTTGAATGGTTACCTATTACTACCGGACCTATTGCTACGGCATTGGCACCAAAAGTACAATAATCGCCAATTTCAAATTTTTTATTACTACTTTTTTTATTAAAGCCAATAATATTTCCACCTGTGAGTGTTAAATTTTTTCCGATTTTTGCCTTACCTGAAATTACACAACCAACCGAAGGATGTAAAACTAAAACACCGCCTTTAATAGTAGCTCGATAATGAATATCAATATTAGAAAAAGACTTTAAGATAGTAAAAAAAGGAAGAAATAATATGCGTATGTATTTATAGCTTTCTTTAAAAATAAGAAATAAAGAACGCTCAAAACGATAGAGAAACAAACCCCAAAAGTTTTGATGCATCCAAAGAATAAGTACTCGCCACTTATTTTTACCAAGCATACGTCTACAATCCTGTAAAAAATAATTAAGCTGTGTCATTCTATTTCTTGATAAAATTCTAAAAACTTTTTTTCTTGTTGCTCAATGGTAAAATATTTTTTTACTCGCTTTTGTGCTTTATTACTAATTTCTTGTTTTTTATCTTCGGGTAAATGTACAATTTCTATAATTTTATTAGCCAATGCCTTCGGATTATATTTTGGAATCAACCAACCGGTTTTACCGTTTTCAATGTTTTCGGGTAAGCCTCCTGTATTGCTCACAATACATAACTTACCTAAGGTTTGCGCTTCTAAAACTGCGTTACAAAATCCCTCATTAAAACTGGGTTGCAAGTATAAATCTGCTATATTTAATAGTTGTAATGTTTCTTTATGAGAAAGTTTTCCGGAGAAAATAACTTCTTTTTCCAAACCCAACGTATAGGCTTGGTATTTATAT
>JALWYP010000128.1 GCA_026992695.1 Flavobacteriaceae bacterium | reverse complement strand
AAATGTAAGATATATTATTACGCAAGGAAAAAACGGTACTCCGTATGCACATCGAAATCCGTATGCGAACGGTCCGGCTTGGTTTATTGAAAATGTAATTTTTGCAGATGATGCTAATGAAGAAATCTTACTGTTAGATAGTTTAGATACTAAAAAAACCGCAATAATTGCTAAAGATTTTAAAAAATACATTCCAACTAAAGCCATTACAAGAGATTCTACAGCAACGATAACATTAGAAAGTCATCAACCTAATAAGTTGGTATATAAATCTAAAAGCACGACTCCTCAAGTGGCTGTTTTTAGTGAAATTTATTACCCGAAAGGTTGGAAAGTAACCATAAACGGAAATCCAGCCGAATATTTTAGAGCCGATTATGTATTGCGTGCTATGCAAATTCCGCCGGGAGAAAATACCATTGTGTTTGAATTTGACCCCGAAGTTGTAAAAACCGGAAGCACCATTTCGTTGGTCGCTGCCGTTTTAGTTATTCTTCTGGTTTTAGGAGGTGTTTTATTTCAACAACGAAAAAGAAAAAAGGTACATGCCAATTAACGCGTTAATTATTGCCTATTATTGGGAGCCTGCCGGTGGTCCCGGAGTACAGCGATGGGTGAAATTTACTAAGTATTTTGAAAATTATGGAATAAAACCTACTGTTTTTGTACCAGAAAACCCCAGTTATCCTATTGTTGATTCTTCTATTAAAGCAGAAATCCCTAATACGGTTAAGGTTTTAAAATTTCCGATAAGCGAACCTTATAAATGGGCTAAAGTTTTATCGAAAACTAAGACAAAGCAAATAAGTAGCGGTATTGTAGCTTCAAAAAAAGCATCTTTACTTGAAAAAATATTACTAGGAATAAGAGGTAATTTTTTTATTCCGGATGCCCGTGTTGGATGGGTAAAGCCATCGGTTTCTTTTTTAGAAACTTATATTATGAATAATTCTATAGATGTAATAATTACTACCGGTCCACCGCATAGCTTACATATTATAGGGATGCAACTTAAAGAAAAATTAAACTTGCCGTGGATAGCAGATTTTAGAGATCCTTGGACAACCATTCATTATCACAAACTTTTAAAGTTAGGAAAAAGCGCAAAGAAAAAACACATTTGGTTAGAGAAAAAAGTACTTCAAAGTGCAGATTGTATTGTAGTAACCAGCCCTTCAACCCAAAAAGAATTTGAATTAAAAACAAATGTACCCATACAGGTAATTACCAATGGTTTTGATATTGAAAAAACAACTTCAGAAGTTAGCATAGATACTCGATTTTCGTTGGTTCATATTGGTTCGTTGTTAAGTGAACGCAATCCGGTTATTTTATGGGAAGTACTTTCAGAAATAATAAATGAAAATAAAGAATTTTCTAAAAATTTAACAATACGATTGGTAGGAGCGGTGAGTCCCGAAATTATTAAAACAATAACTAAAAAAGGATTAAAACCCTATTTAGAAATTACCGGATATGTTTCGCATAAAGAAGCTATAAGACTTCAGCAGCAAGCACAACTCCTTTTGTTAATTGAAAGTAACAGAGAAGAAACGTCGGCTATAATTCCCGGAAAGCTTTTTGAATACCTTCACGCACAACGACCTATTGTAGCAATATTACCAAAAAATAGTGATGTTGCAGCTATTATAGACCAAACCCAATCCGGAAACTCTTTTTTGTATAGTGAAAAAGAAAGGCTAAAAAAGCAAATTAAGAGCTATTATAAAGCTTTTAAGAATGGTGATTTGCAAATTCAATCTAAAAACATTCAGCAGTATTCCAGAAAATCATTAACCCAAAAAATGGGAACCTTGATTAAGGATGTTATAAAAACAAAAACTCCCAACTAAAAAGTTAGGAGTTTTAAGGGTGCCCTTTTATAGTTAGGGCAAACTAACCAACCAAAAAAATCTTAAAATCTACCTCGTCTCGATACAGTTTTTCTAGATTTAGAAGAAGCATTACTTTTTCTAGAAGATTTGTAACCGGAGTTTCGAGAAGCAGATCCGTTGTTACTTCTTCGGGTAGAAGTGTATTTTTTACTTTTAGCACTCCCTCTAGAGGAGTTTATATTTTTTCTATTTGCATTTCCATATGTTTTTCTAGAGCTAGTGTTTCCTCTTGATGTGGAATAATTTCCACGAGATTTTTTT
>JALWYP010000127.1 GCA_026992695.1 Flavobacteriaceae bacterium | reverse complement strand
CCATGATTATGAATTTAAGAAAAAACACGCCGAAAAATTTTTAAAAGACGGTGCAAAATTAAAGGCTTATGTGTTTTTTAAAGGACGATCTATTATTTATAAAGAACAAGGACAAATATTATTATTGCGTTTGGCTCAAGATTTAGAAGATGTTGGAAAAGTGGAACAAATGCCTAAATTAGAAGGGAAGCGAATGATTATGTACATTGCTCCAAAAAAATAACCTGAATACAATATTGTACTTTATTATAAGGTATAATGCGAGATAATTATAACAAATAAAAAAAGGAAACATGCCGAAACAAAAAACAAAATCCAGTGCCAAAAAGCGTTTTAGACTTACCGGTACCGGTAAAATTAAAAGAAAGCATGCGTTTAAAAGTCACATCTTAACAAAGAAGTCTAAAAAACGTAAACTAGCTTTAACTCACGATACTGTTGTAGACAAAGCAGACGAGAGTAACGTTAAACAAATGCTTCGATTGAAGTAACTGTTTAACCGGTTAAAATAAATTGTATAACCCTGGAGTATGGCTTATAAAGTATTTAGCGTTAAAAAACTAAATCGCCTACTACAAAAAAACTTAAAATTATGCCAAGATCAGTAAATTCAGTAGCTTCAAGAGCCAGAAGAAAAAAGGTGATGAAGCAAGCCAAAGGTTACTTTGGAAGACGTAAAAATGTATGGACTGTTGCAAAAAATGCTGTTGAAAAAGCAATGCAATATTCCTACAGAGATCGTAGAAACAAAAAAAGAACGTTTCGTGCGTTGTGGATTACTCGTATAAATGCGGGTGCCAGACAACACGGATTGTCTTATTCTCAGTTTATGGGAAAACTCAAAGCCAATAATATCGAACTTAACCGTAAGGTTTTAGCCGATTTGGCGATGAATCATCCGGAAGCTTTTGAAGCTATCGTAAACAAAGTAAAATAAGACTACTAATCATATAATTATTTCGCACAAAAAACCCCGACATCACTGTCGGGGTTTTTGTTTTTCAATCGTTTTGAAATAAATCATATTTTTTTTGCCTCTTCCCAAAAGACATCCATCTCTTGGAGCGTCATATCTTTTAATGATTTCCCCATCTCCTTTGCTTTAGATTCTAGATACTGAAAGCGTTTGATAAATTTTTTATTGGTACGCTCCAGTGCATTTTCGGGATTTACCTTTAAGAAACGTGCATAGTTTATCATTGAAAAAAGAACATCACCAAATTCGGCTTCAATTTTATCGGTATTATCTTTTGTAACTTCGTATTGTAATTCTTTAAGTTCTTCTTGAAGTTTTTCAAACACCTGCTGAGGCTCTTCCCAATCAAACCCCACTCCTGCTACCTTATCTTGTATTCGGTTTGCTTTTACCAGTGCCGGAAGGGATTTGGGCACACCTTCTAAAACACTATTTTTTCCTTCTTTTAGCTTTAGGTTTTCCCAATTTTGCTTTACTTCATTTTCATTAGCAACTGTAACATCGCCATAAATATGCGGGTGTCTTGAGATTAATTTTTCAGAAATACTGTTTGCGACATCAGCTATATCAAAATTTCCTGTTTCGCTACCCAATTTTGCATAAAAAACGATGTGAAGCAATAAGTCACCTAATTCTTTTTTAATTTCTTCTAAATTTTTATCTAGAATAGCATCACCCAACTCATAGGTTTCTTCTATAGTAAGGTGCCGTAATGATTCAAAAGTTTGTTTTTTATCCCAAGGACATTTTTCCCGCAACTCATCCATAATGGTAAGTAACCTGTTTATGGCTTCTAATTGCGTTTTTCGAGCGTTCATTATTCTTCTTCTTTCGAAGGGGTTTCGGAAAAATCGGTTATTCCGTTTTTGGCAAGTAGGTTATACCATTGCACAACTTTTTTAATATCGCTGGCATACACTCTATCTTCATCATAATCAGGCAAAACGTTGAAGAAAAATTCTTCCAATTCATCTTTAGAGGATTTATGACTTATGGTTTCTTTTCCGTTTTCTTTGTCATAAATTTTTGTAAATACTTCTCGCAGTGGGACTTCTTCGGTAAGTGTGTAGATAGCAATTTCAGACAACAAACTCACGTTGTGTCTTCCACTTACACTTATTTTCTTATTATCTACTAACGACTCGGCTAAAAAGCCTCCTCTGGTTTGATTTATAATTTTATAAA
>JALWYP010000126.1 GCA_026992695.1 Flavobacteriaceae bacterium | reverse complement strand
AATTTGTTCTCATATAAATTGACTTTTGTGGTCAACCTATATCAGGGACGTACACCAATTCTAAATTCTCAATCACAAATCATCAATCGAAAAAATCATCAATCGAATGAATTGTCAATCTCCAATCCTTATCAAGTAACGGTATTACATAAAAACTTAAAAAACAACTTTAGTATTTACGATAGGTTGTACTATATTTGCGGTTTATAAACTTATAAAGTATGCAACTTTCGGAACAAGAACAAGTAAGAAGACAAAAGTTAGATAATTTACGCAATATGGGTATAAATCCGTATCCTGCAGATTTATATCCTGTTACTAATACCAGTAAGCAAATTAAACAAGACTATAAGGAAGGAAAAAAAGTTGTTATTGCCGGAAGATTAATGTCGCGACGCATTCAAGGAAAAGCTTCGTTTGCAGAACTTCAAGATGCCGAAGGGCGTATACAAGTATATTTTAACAGAGATGAGATATGCCCAGGTGAAGATAAAAGTCTTTACAACGATGTTTATAAAAAACTATTGGATATCGGTGATTTTATAGGTATTGAAGGCGAACTTTTTACTACCCAAGTTGGTGAAATTACCGTAAAAGTAAAAGCTTTTAAATTACTTTCAAAATCATTAAAGCCCTTACCATTACCCAAAACCGATAGCGAAGGTAACGTGTACGACGAGTTTAACGACCCCGAATTGCGGTACCGACAACGCTATGCCGATTTGGTAGTGAATCCGCATGTAAAAGAAGTTTTTGTAAAACGCACCAAACTTTTTAACGCCATGCGCAATTTTTTTAACACACGTGGTTATTTTGAAGTAGAAACCCCTATTTTACAACCCATTCCCGGTGGTGCTGCTGCCAGACCGTTTGTTACACATCACAACGCTTTAGACATTCCGCTTTATATGCGAATTGCCAACGAGTTGTATTTAAAAAGGCTTATTGTAGGTGGTTTTGACGGTGTTTATGAATTTTCTAAAAACTTTAGAAACGAAGGGATGGATCGTACCCACAATCCGGAGTTTACTGCTATGGAAATTTACGTAGCCTACAAAGACTACAATTGGATGATGGATTTTTGCGAACAACTTCTAGAACATTGCGCTCTCGCCGTTAACAATACTTCGGTAGTTACTTTTAGCAACCATACCATAGATTTTAAAGCACCTTACAAACGCATCACAATGACCGATGCTATTAAAGAACATACCGGTTTTGATATTTCGGGTAAAACCGAAGACCAAATTAGAAAGGCTGCTTTAGAAATGGAAATTGAAGTAGATGAAACGATGGGAAAAGGTAAATTAATTGATGAGATTTTTGGCGAAAAATGCGAAGCACACTACATACAGCCCACTTTTATTACCGATTACCCAAAGGAAATGAGTCCGCTTTGTAAAGAACACAGAGAAGACCCCGAACTAACCGAGCGATTTGAGCTTATTGTTTGCGGAAAAGAAATTGCCAATGCATATAGCGAACTAAACGACCCGATAGACCAACGCGAACGTTTTGAAGAACAAGTAAAATTAGCAGGACGTGGCGATGATGAAGCAACCGAATTTATAGATTACGACTTTTTAAGAGCCCTAGAATACGGAATGCCTCCCACCAGCGGAATGGGAATTGGTATGGACAGGCTAATAATGTTTTTAACCAACAATGCTTCTATTCAAGAAGTGTTGTTTTTTCCGCAGATGAAACCCGAGCGCAAAGCTGTTGCTTTAACTAATGAAGCGAAAGAAGTTTTAAAACTCCTTAAAAAATCTGAAAAACTTACGCTTCAACTACTTAAAGAACAAAGCGGTTTAAGCAATAAAAAATGGGATAAATCTATTAAAGAACTTACCAAAAACAAATTGGCTAAAGTTTTAAAAACCGATGAAGATTTATTTGTAGAAATTCTTTAACGGATTGCAAATATTTTCAGAATAAAAGATTTTTAAGGGTTATTGTTTACTTATACCAAAACAACAATTTTATAGTTCCAGAAATGGTTTCTTTTCTCCTATATCTTTGTTAAAACACTTGTTTTGCTTTGCTATAATACCGAATACGAATTCAATTTATAAATTTCTTTTGGTATTATAGAGTAGCAAAAAATGAAGGTGTGTTTTTTCAATTGTAAAATAACACATAAGCTAACGTTTAGAATTATTA
>JALWYP010000125.1 GCA_026992695.1 Flavobacteriaceae bacterium | reverse complement strand
TTAATTGTTAAATGTAGTTGCAACTATTAATTAAAAAATTATATGTTGTGTTAATATCTGCGGGGGTAAAATCTATTTCATTAAAAATGAGTGAATCGTAATGGGTAGGTTTGTTATTGTAGTAATTTTGGCAAGTTGTGGTTAGTACTTGAAGTAAGGTTTCAATAATTGCATAACCTGACATCTCTTTATGAATTACTTCTTTGCTTCGATAAATTTTTTCGACACTTACTTTTATAATATCATCAATTTGTGCTTTGTATTTACTTTTTTCTAATAATGAAGTTTCAAAACTTCCTTTTAAAATAGCTTCTTCATTTTCGATAAAAATTTTAGTTGCATCTTTAATTAAACTGTTTATGGCTAATGAACGTAAGTAAGCCAATCGGTCTGAAGATTTGGTTAAGGAAGCGTATTTTTCTTTATTAATAGTATCTTTTACGAGTTTTATAAGGTATTCTAAAGCTAATTCTTCTTCTATCAGCCCTAGGTTAATTCCGTCTTCAAAATCGATTATTGTATAACAGATATCATCGGCTGCTTCTACGAGGTAAGCTAGCGGATGCCTGCAATACATAACTTCTTTATCGAAGTTCATTTTCAGTAATCCCAACTCTGTTGCAACTTCTTTAAAAAATTCTTTTTCAGATTGAAATACACCGTATTTTTTATGAGTAATGTGATTGGTGGGTTTTTCGGGAAGTGATTCTTTAGGATACTTCATAAATGCGCCAAGTGTTGCATAGGAAAGTCGTAATCCTCCTGTTACTCCATTTTTCGACTGAGTAAGTATTTTAAACCCGTTTGCGTTTCCTTCAAAATTTATTAAATCTTGGTATTGTTTTGCCGTAAGCATTTCTTTAAAACGTTTTCCATTTCCGTTTAAAAAAAAGTTGCCAATTGCTTTCTCTCCACTGTGCCCAAAAGGCGGATTTCCAATATCATGAGCCAGTGAAGCCGCCGCTACGATAGCACCAAAATCATTAAATTTAAATCCGTGTATTTTTTTTAAATGCGGATATTTTTTTAAAATGGCTTTTCCTGCAATTCGTCCCAGCGATCTCCCTACTACCGAAACTTCAAGACTATGGGTTAATCGAGTATGAACAAAAGAAGTTTTAGACAAAGGAATTACTTGGGTTTTATCCTGAAGGCTTCTAAAGTGTGATGAAAAAACAATTCGATCATAATCTACCTCAAATCCAAGTCGCATATCATCCTGCTCAATTCGTAATCTTTTGTTTGTGTCTCCTTGCCTTTTTAACGACAACAATTTTTCCCATTGCATCATAACTATACCTTTTTGCTTGCAAGATACTATTTCTTACATTTTTTTCAATTTAAAACGTTTATTTTTGCAAAATGAAATATCGAAAATTAAAAAATAGTGAACTTAGTAGAAAAACCCCGGAAGCATTTAAAAATTCTACTAAAACGCCGCTTATTATCATTTTAGATAACATTAGAAGTTTAAATAATATCGGGTCTGTTTTTAGAACTGCCGATGCTTTTTTAATTCAAAAAATTTATCTCTGCGGAATTACAGCTCAACCTCCGCATAAAGATATTCATAAAACAGCTTTGGGAGCTACCGAAAGTGTAGAATGGGAATATGTAAAAGACACAATAGCGTTGGTAAAACAACTTAAATCGGAACAGGTTAAAGTACTAAGTATTGAGCAGGCAGACGGTTCGGTTTCTTTAGAAAAGTTTTTAGTTGAAAAAAACACGACCTATGCCCTTATTTTTGGAAACGAGGTAAAAGGCGTTCTGCAAGAAGTGGTTTCAAGTAGCGATGCGGTAATTGAAATTCCTCAATTGGGCACGAAACATTCGCTAAACATTTCGGTTAGTTGTGGTGTGGTTGTTTGGGATTTGTTTGTAAAATTAAAAATCGTCAATCTTCAGTCGTGAGGTGTGAGGTGATAAAATCATCAATCGAGAAAATCGTCAATCGAATAAGTCGTTGTTTTCCGGTATTCTCGATACATTCAACAAGTTGAATATCTACCTGTTTGTAGACAGGCTCGAATAACCATGAACTTCCCTGATTAGTGTTGACCGTTTTTTATTAATTCTTCACTGTTAAAAATAGTAAAATTATTATTTACTAATTTATTTTTATCCCACATTTCTTTAAATTCTATTGGTGCTAATTTGCCAAT
>JALWYP010000124.1 GCA_026992695.1 Flavobacteriaceae bacterium | reverse complement strand
GTATTAGTTCGACTACGAAAATCAAAAGATTTTCTGTCTCCTTCATTTCTCTACACAGACGCTTCGGTCTGTATTAGTTCGACTACGAAAATCAAAAGATTTTCTGTCTCACTAAAAAAACCGAGAGATGACTTTTAAGTTTCTCTCTCGGCTCCACGTAAAAACCTCAATGATGAGATTTAATTTAAAACATTACAGTTATTATTCTAATTTGGCTCTAAATTTACCGTTAGTGATATTTTTAGTGGTTTGGTCCATAGCATTGTAACCTTCAAAAGAGAAGGTTCCTTCTACATATTCTCCGTCTTCTAAAGTAATGTTTAACGTTCCTGTGCCAATATCAAAAGTAGATATCCAACTATTTGCCGGTAAAGTAATATACGATAAAGAGTTGGTGTTATTTATATTGTCGCCGGTTGTATAAGTTCCCGTTCCGGTGTAACCATTTATGGTTGCTCTTACGGTATCTCCATTGTTGTTTCCTCCAGTTAGCACAAAAATACCACTACTAATAGTTGCTGAAACTATTACAGCAGGACTTTGTGCAGCTTCATAATTAGCTCCATCTATCTTAGCGGTTAAATATTCTTCACCTCCACTATTATTATCGTCGTTATTGTCATTATTTTTACTACAAGATGTAAAAGTAATTAAGGAAATCATTACTACTAAATAAGTAAGTTTTTTAAGTGTTTTCATTTATAGAGTTTTTATTAGTTATTGATGTATCAAAGATGCCTAACTTCTAAAATCAAAACAATAGGGCAGTTGACGTATTTAATATTAAAGCGATTAAAAATTGATATGAGGAACCTTTCGTTTTAGTTCGCTCATCTTTTCCCGTAGCTTTTCTGAAAACTTTTTATACTCGATACTCTCTTCATTAAAAGGTTTATGTGCCAATCCTTTTTGAATGTTTTCTATTTCTTTCTGAAATTTATTAGCTTTAGAAGAAATCCAAGTTTCTGAAAATCGTTCCCATATTATAGAAACCGCCAAATTTGAAGGATGAAGCATATCTTCTTTATAAAAACGATAATCGCGTAACTCATCCATCATAATTTCGTAAGAAGGAAAATAAAACGATTGGATAATACGATTTGGAGATTGTTGATTTATGGATTGGTGTAATGCTGTTATTAAGTGCGCTTTACTTCTTGTATTTTCAATAAAACCATCTTTGATGTGCCGAACCGGAGAAACTGTATTAATGAAAATTACTTCCGGATTTATCTCTTTTATCAATCGAAATGAATTTAATATTGAAGCTTCTATTTCGGCAACCGAAAGTAATTCTTTTACAAACTCTTGTTGCGGAATTTTATGGCAATTGGCAACCCGTTTATTAGTCTTAATATGCTTGTAAACCCACGCTGTTCCATAAGTAATGATAGTGTGGGTCGAAGTTTTTAAAAATGCTCGGGTTTTTTCTAATAAATCATTTAATCTTTGTAAAAATTCTTCTTTATCGGGATGACTTACTATTGAATGTACTTCAAAACAATGCCATTGTTCGTTTTTAAAAAAAATGTCTTCCTCTGTAAATAACCTTTGGTTTACAACTCTGTTTAACATTTGCTCAATGGCTACCGGGCTAAATAAAATCCCGAACGGATTTTGAAAATTTATAAATTGATAGTAGGATAATTTGGCTCCTATATTCTCTACAAAACAACTCCCCAGCAAAAGAATTCTTGAAGAATAATCAATCTGATTCTCTTGAGGAAATACCGGTATTTGTGTTTGTAATTTCAATTTTTTTAACTTAATCTCGCTTAAGTGTGGTTTTTGGTTTCTGGTTCCTACCTGCGGTAGGCAAGTCTGGTTTGTGGTTTTTGGTTAAAAAAATTCTAATTTCAAACCTACAAGGTTGCCCTCGCTTTTTCCTTTCTATAACCTTGAAGGATACTACTTAATTCACTTTCCATTTTTTTCTATATACTCTTTTCCATTTTTTAAGGCTTCTTTAATTCCGTCGGGGTTTTTACCTCCGGCAGTTGCGTAAAACGGTTGTCCACCTCCACCACCTTGAATGTATTTACCCAACTCACGTACAATCTGTCCGGCATTTAGGCTCTTTGTTTCAACTAAATTTTTTGAGATGTAACAAGACAAGATTGCTTTCCCGTTTACATTAGATCCCAGAAGTAGAAATAAATTTTCTAC
>JALWYP010000123.1 GCA_026992695.1 Flavobacteriaceae bacterium | reverse complement strand
TATAAAAGCTTATGGTATTGAACCCCAATTAACAAATGAGTTTGAAACTTTGGCAGAAACCGGAAAGAAAAAGAATTTGGATTTAGCACGTGTTCAAGCCTTGTTTTTCCCTATGATGATTTTATTGATAGGAATGAGTAACATTTTGGTTTTATACGTTGGCGGAAATCAATTTATTTCGGGTGAAATAAAAGAAATGGGAACCATCGTTTCATTTTTAATCTATGTTAATATGCTTACTTGGCCTGTTGCAGTTGTAGGATGGGTAACCTCTATGGTACAACAAGCCGAAGCATCTCAAAAACGAATTAATGAATTTTTAAATGTTAAACCCGAAATTATTAATACGGTTAAAAAACAAACACCTATAACCGGAAATATTACGTTTAACCAAGTAACTTTCACGTATCCGGATACCAATATAACCGCTCTAAAAAATATTTCGTTTTCTGTAAATACAGGAGAAACAACTGCCATAATAGGTAATACCGGATCGGGAAAATCTACAATTCTTGAACTAATAGGTCGTTTATACGATATTAGTAGCGGTGAGCTGTTAATAGACAATACGCCAATAAAAAACTTAAATCTACACAACCTAAGAGATAATTTAGGATATGTGCCTCAAGATGCTTTTTTATTTAGCGATACGATTGCAAACAATATTAAATTTGGAAAACCGGATGCTTCTGAAGAAGAACTAATTGAAGCAGCAAAAAATGCGGTTGTTCACAAAAATATCATTGGTTTTAAAAAGGGCTATAAAACCATCTTGGGAGAACGCGGTATTACCTTAAGTGGCGGACAAAAACAACGATTGTCTATTGCTCGAGCTATTATTAAAAACCCAAAAATACTCCTCTTAGATGATTGCCTTTCTGCCGTAGATACGCAAACCGAAGAAAAAATTCTACGCCATTTAACTTCGGTTACAAAAAACAAAACAACACTTATTGTAAGCCACCGAATTTCAACCGTAAAAAATGCAGATAAAATTATTGTATTAAAAAAAGGTGAAATCATCCAGCAAGGCACTCATAATGAGCTGATAAACCAAGAAGGATACTACAAAGAATTATATACAAAACAACTATTAGAAAAAGAAAGTTGAAAATTAGTTGGCATATTTATATTTTTTTTAGATTTTTGGCTACATTAAAACATTAAAACTTTTTTATTATGAGTGATCAGCATATGTCGGAACGAGAAGAGATAAACTCAAAAGTAATGCGCGCCGGAAGACGCACCTACTTTTTTGACGTAAGAGCCACAAAGGCCGGAGATTATTATCTTACCATCACCGAGAGTAAGAAATTTACAAACGAAGACGGTTCGTACTTTTACAAAAAACACAAAATCTATCTTTATAAAGAAGATTTTTCTGAGTTTAAAGATAATTTAAACGAAATGATAGATTTTATTATTGCCGAAAAAGGCGAAGAGGTAATTAGCGAACGTCACCAAAAGGATTACAAACGTGAAGAAACACCTGTTTCTGAAACACAGGAACCAGTAAGTGAAGACACTACACAAGAAGAAACACCAACATCTAATTTTACAGATGTGGAGTTTGATGATATTTAAAATATACGTACTCTTATAATTTAACAATCCGCTTCTATAAACTGAAGCGGATTTTTTTTACTTTTAGATTTTTAAAATTCCAATCATGAAATACACCGCTATTTTTCTTCTTTTCTACTTGCAATTAGCAACCTCACAAACCTATCATGCTAATTTAGACTATTACCTTCCTAACGATGTAACCTATGATGTATCCATACCTACTCCCCAAGAAATAATTGGTTTTCAAGTTGGTGACTGGCACGTTACCCATGACAAGTTGGCAGGCTATATGTACGCACTTGCAGAGGCAAGTGACCGTATTACCTTAGAAAACAGAGGATATACATACGAAGGAAGACCTCTTTTATTATTAACCATTACTTCACCTAAGAACCATAAAAACATTGAGCAAATAAGAAAACAACACCTAGCACTAACCGAAAAAACCATAGATGAAAATACCTTAAAAAATCTTCCAAGCGTTTTGTATCAAGGTTTTTCTATTCACGGAAACGAACCCAGTGGTGCTAACGCAGCCATGTTAGTGGCATATTACCTAGCTGCTGCTCAAGGATCCGAAATAAACACACTTTTAAACAATGTAGTAGTTCTTTTTGATCCCAGCTACAATCCGGACGGACTACAACGTTTTGCCTATTGGGCAAACAGCAATAAAAGTAAAAATATTAATCCCGATCCAAACGATAGAGAATACCACGAAGTATGGCCCGGTGGAAGAACCAACCATTATTGGTTTGACATGAATCGAGACTGGCTTCCTGTACAACTTCCCGAAAGTAAAGCAAGAATAAAAACCTTTCACCAATGGTATCCCAATGTTTTAACCGACCATCATGAAATGGGAACCAACGCTACTTTTTTCTTTCAACCCGGAATCCCTTCAAGAACCCATCCACTTACACCCAAACGCAACCAAGAGTTAACCGAACTAATCGCACAATTTCACGCTAATGCTTTTAATAAAACAGGTTCGTTGTATTATACAAAAGAAAGTTACGATGACTTTTACTACGGAAAAGGCTCTACGTTTCCCGATATTAACGGCGGAATAGGTATTTTGTTTGAACAAGCATCCTCTCGAGGACACGCACAAGAAAGCGATAACGGAATTATAACTTTTCCGTACACCATAAAGAATCAATTTACCGCAGCACTTTCAACCTTAGAAGCAGTAAAAACTTTACGAAACGAATTACTATCGTACAAACAAAACTTTTATAAAAATGCTATAAACGAAAATAACAAAGGTGCTTATCTACTTGGCGATTCAGATACCGATAAGTTGTTTGAGTTGGCTACTATTTTAAAACAACACGATATTAAAATTTATAACCCTTCAAAAAACATTTCTGCTAACGGAATCTCTTTCAAAAAAGAAAAGAGTTATGTAATTCCTAAAAACCAAAAACAATCCCGATTGCTAAAAGCCATGTTTGAAAAACGAACCAAGTTTCAAGACAGTTTGTTTTACGATGTAAGTGCTTGGAGTTTACAACTTGCTTTTAATATTGACTTTTCAGAAACAACTTCAAGTATTACTTTAGGTAATGAGATTTCAGATTTAAAACCGGTTAAAAGAAATTTACCCAAACAATCAAACTATGCCTATTTACTCAATTGGAACACTTATTACGCACCCAAAGCACTTTCGATGTTATTAGAAAATGGCATTCGTACTAAAGTTGCATTTAAACCGCTTACAGTTGAAAATAAAACCTATGACTATGGAACTATTTTAATTCCGGTACAAAATCAAAAACAGGATGCAACACAATTATTTCAACTTATAAAAAAGGTTGCTCAAGAAAGTAACTGCGAAATTACCGGAGTTGCAACCGGCTTAACAGAAGGTATTGATTTAGGTAGCAATCTTTTTAAAACGCTTCAACCACCTAAAGTGGCATTATTGGTTGGTGACGGAATTACGCCATATGACGCCGGAGAAATTTGGCATTTATTCGATCAACGATTCGATATAAAAATCACCAAATTGGATACGCAACACTTTGAATACATAGATTTAAATCGTTATACCACCTTAATTATTCCTAACGCTTGGGGTAGTTTAAATAAAGATATTGCAGAAAAAATAAAAACTTGGGTTAAAAACGGAGGCGTAATTATAGGCTACCGAAACATAGGAAAATGGTTTGTTAAAAATAATTTTTTTAAAGCCAAATTTTTATCAAAAAAGGATAGTGCGTCAACTATTCGGTATGAAGAGAAAAAAAATTATTTTGGCGCACAAGTCATTGGTGGAGCTATTTTTAACACAAAGCTGGACCGTTCGCACCCCATTGCATTTGGATATTCAAAAAACAACCTTCCAGTTTTTAGAAACACTACCCTATTTTTGGAACCGGACAAAGACAGTTTTAACAATCCTATAAAATACACCAATACGCCATTACTTAGCGGATATATTTCTAAAAAAAATCTATCGCTTCTCAAAAATACGGCAATGTTTAAAGTGGAGAGTCTTGGCAAAGGAAGAGTTATCTATTTTACAGACAACACCAATTTTAGAGCGTTTTGGTACGGGACGAATAAACTATTGATGAACGCTGTATTTTTTGGTGATAAGATGTAGTTATTTGTATAGGTAAAAGACCTATATTTGCGACTTTTTTAACACAAAGTCCAAATGATTAAGCACATCTTTAAGAATTTTACATTTAACCCCAAAAACGATATCCTTTCCGGTTTAACCGTTGCGTTAGCACTCGTTCCGGAAGCGGTTGCCTTTGCTTTTGTTGCAGGTATCGATCCCTTAGTAGGTTTGTATGGTGCTTTTATGATGGGTATCATTACTTCCTTATTTGGAGGGCGCCCGGGAATGATTAGCGGAGCAACCGGTGCAATGGCGGTGGTAATGGTTTATCTTATTCAAAAAGGGAATGAAGTAGGACTTTCATTAGACACACCTATTGATAACCTTGGTCTTCAATGGCTTTTTATAACTTTATTAATTGTTGGTATTATTCAAATATCCGCAGGTGTTTTTAAGCTTGGTAAGTTTGTTAGGCTTATCCCCTATCCGGTAATGATGGGATTTGTAAACGGATTGGCAATAGTAATATTCCTTTCGCAATTAGGAATGTTTAAAAAAACAACAAATGGAGAAACGCATTGGTTGCAAGGACAAGAACTATGGATAATGATTGGATTTGTGTCGCTAACGATGTTTATTATGTATTTTTTACCTAAAATTACAAAAAAAATACCGGCTGCATTAGTAGCAATAATTGTAGTTGCAGCCATAACAATTTTCGGAAAAATAGATGTTAGCACCGTAGGTTCATTTATTAAAGATGATGGTGGCGAAGGGCTTAAAGGGTCATTGCCCAGTTTTCAATTTCAACTATTTGAATTATTTCATACACTTTCCGGACATTGGAATGTTATTTTATCTTCTGCCTTTGTATTAGCAGCCATTGGTTTAATTGAATCGTTAATGACACTAAACCTTATTGATGAAATGACTGAAACGCGCGGAAGCGGAAATCGAGAATGTATTGCACAAGGTGGTGCCAATATTGTAAACGGACTTTTTGGAGGAATGGGCGGCTGTGCTATGATAGGTCAATCTATTATTAACGTAACATCAGGAGGTCGAGGAAGGCTTTCAGGTATTGTTGCAGCATTAGCTTTGCTGAGTTTTATTTTGTTTGGCGCACCGCTTATCGAAAAAATACCCATTGCGGCTTTGGTTGGCGTTATGTTTATGGTGGTTATCGGAACGTTTGCGTGGAGTAGTTTTAGAATTTTACATAAAATCCCTCTAACCGATGCTTTTGTGTTAATTGTTGTTTCGGTTATTACCGTTTGGAAAGATTTAGCCGTAGCAGTAATCGTTGGGGTTATTATTTCGGCATTGGTTTTTGCTTGGAAAAATGCTACGATGATTCGCGCTAGAAAACATATTAAACCCAATGGTACAAAAGTTTATGAAATTTGGGGACCCTTGTTTTTTGGTTCTATTCAAAATTTTAATTCAAAATTTGATGTTAAAAACGATCCGGATACTGTTGAAATAGACTTTATGGAATCGAAAGTTGCCGACCATTCGGGTATTGAAGCACTTCGGAACATCGCGAATAAATATTTAAACGTTGGAAAAAAAGTGAAACTCATTCATCTTAGTCCCGATTGCAAAAAATTGTTGCTAAAGAACAATCCTGATTTTGCTTCCATAATTGAAGAATCTATAGACGACCCAAGATATTATGTAGTTACCGATAAACTAGATGCAGAGGTGTAGTACTATCTTTTAATAAATTTTTTAAAACCTGTCTGCTCGTTAACAGTGACCGAAATAAAATAAACGCCTTTTTCTAAAGAAGGTAAGTCTATTTTTAAAAATTTGTTGCTTATTTGAGCCGAAAAACGCTTTATTTCTTTTCCTAATATAGAATGAATAGTAATGGTAGCCAAACCGTTTTCATTAGTACGCAATGAGATTTCATTTCCGGAAACAGGATTAGGATAAATTGAAAAATTTCCGGTTTGCGTTTCATCAACTCCTAAAAAAGCTTGGTTAAGAGCTACTTCGGCATTTAATCTTCCGTAACCGTAATAGTTATCAAAACCCGGAATATCTTCCGATGGCAAACCTACTTCATCTTCGGCTGTGGTTCGTAAAATAGTTCGAATTTGAGAGGGAGTTAACGTTGGATTTTCGGCTAAAAGCAAAGCTATAACTCCGGAAACGTGAGGTGCGGCTTGCGAAGTACCACTCCAAAACCACGAATAATTGGTTCCGTTAGAGGGGTGCAATCCGTAAACTCTATCGCCGGGTGCAACAATATCTATCTCGGGACCAAAATTACTACCTCCTCCCCAATGAAACGGATTGGCTCTATTATCTTCGGCATTGGTTGCTCCTATTGCTAAGGCGTTTTCATAACGTGCAGGATACTGAATAACACTACTCTGATTTCCGTTAGAAACCACAACCGTTACTCCATTTGAATAGGCATAATTAACGGCATCTTCTAACAGTGAAGATGGGTTGTTTCCACCAAGCGACATATTAATTACGTTGGCACCATTATCTACGGCATAATAAATTCCGTCTGCCCACCAAGTATAAAGTCCAAAACCGTCATCTTCCAAAACTTTAATATTCATTAGTTTGCAATTCCAATCAACTCCGGCGTAGCCTATATTGTTATTGCCTTGCGCACCAATAATTCCCGAAACGTTGGTGCCGTGACCTAACACATCAGATAAATCGTTGTCGTCATAAGCATAATCCCAACCGTTTATATCGTCTATGAGCCCGTTGCCGTCTGTATCGGTGCCATCAGCAGTTTCATTGGGATTTGTCCATATTCTTCCGCTAAATTCGGGATGATTAATAAACGACCCTGAGTCTAAAACGGCAACTATAATAGTACTACTTCCCTGCTGGATGTCCCACGCATTATCCATACTAATATCTGCTCCGGCAGTTGCAGGTGCATCAGGGAACGTACCGTCGTTATGCAAACTCCATTGCCAAGGATACGTAAATTGGTCGTTAGGTGTCGTTTCTACACCAAGCAAACCATGAGAATTACCAATATAATTGGGTTCTACATACTCAAATTTATGGGTGTTTTGATATTGTTTTATGGCTTGTTCTATATCTATGGAACTATTAAAAAACAAGATAAACGTTTTTTGAAAATGCTTGTTTCCAACTTGTTTAATACCGGATAAACCGTATGTAGTATTTAATACATCAACCTCAGGCAAAAAAAACTTTTTTTGAGAAAGCACCTCATTTACCGAATGGGAAACCGGGTTTTTAAACTTAATCACCAATTGATTAGTAACAAAATTTTGTTCTTGCGCAACGCTTACGGAAGTA
>JALWYP010000122.1 GCA_026992695.1 Flavobacteriaceae bacterium | reverse complement strand
TGCTTACATAAATTAAACCGTCTCCTTTTTTTCCGGTATAGGCTTCATTTTTAAGAACCGAAACAATGGTATCTACATCTTCTTTATTACAAACAATCTCTATTTTTATGACTTTATTATGGAGATAGGGAAATTTTAAACTGGGGAAACTTGTTTCCGGGTCAGCATATTTCCCTACACCTTCTCCTTCAAAAACAGTGAAGCAACAGTATTTTTCTTTTTTTAGTTTTTCTGCTAAACTGTTTAACTTTTCGGGTCTGATAAATGCTTTTATTTCTTTCATAACTAAAAAGTTTTAATTAATACGTTTCTTTTACTTCGCCACAGGTAAGCATGGCTTGTCCGAAATAAGGGTTACTTATTTTTTTATCATAACTTAACCAGTAACCACCGTTGTTATCATTTGCCATTGGGCAAAACTCCAAGTAAACTGTTTTTCCATTGGTATCTATTCCAAATGTTTTTATAGCATTATGTAAGTTATCGCCTAACAATAAGAAAGCATCTCGTTGAATACCTATTTCTTTGGTATTACTAATGGTTTTTAGTGCGTTTTGAATGGGTTTTAGATTGTTCATCCACTCGTTATGTGCATCACCCAATAATAATATCATATCTACTTTGGCAAGTGCTTCTTGAACTTTACCGGCTTGTTTTTGTGCTTCAAGGGGATTGTCGTTTACAAAGGCATCTTTTAGAGAGATATAACTTGCAACAACATCTCCCAATTGTTTTTTAAATTTTGGGTCTATTTTATCTTTATCGATCATCACCATATTGCTCATGTCAGTATCTTTCTTTGTTTCCGAGTTATCCGGTTTATCGCCTCCCATATCCATTCCTGCGTGTCCACCGGTACTTACTTTTCCGCCTTCGGGGTTCATCATAGAGTTAAGTCCTAATAGTTGTGCTGAAGCATCTATTCTAAACACTCCGTTAGTGGCAACTACTTCACCTTCTTCCAATCCTTTTTCAACAGCATAAAAATCACCTAAATCGGGACCTAAGATAATTTCTCTATAAACAAATGATATGGTGTTTTCATGGGGTACTTTTACATATACAACGGCTCTTTTTCCTGTCCATAATACTGCCGATTTAGGAACAATTAATTGTTGTTTATTTCCTTTTAATTTAGCCTTTAAAATTCCGGTAGCATACATTTCGGGAAGTAATTTTGTGCCCGGATTGGCAAGTTCTACTCGTATTTTTGCTACTCTTGTGTCGGGAGATACAAAAGGATCTACATAGGTAACTTTACCCGAAAAATCTTTTCCCGGTAATGCTTGAATAGTAAAATTTAGTTTGTCTCCAATTTTAATCCAAGGGATGTCTGCCTCGTAGGCTTCAAACATAACCCATACGGTACTAAGGTTTGCTATATCAAATAAATTCATACCTTCCATTACGTGGTCTCCCAGTTCGACATTTCGTTTTACTACATACCCGCTGTAATCTGAATAAATATCTACTTGTTCTTGTATGGTTCCGCGTTTTTCTATTGCATTTATTTGCTTATCTGAAAGTTTCCATAATTTTAATTTATTGCGAGTAGCCGTATAAAGTTGCGGAAAAACTTCTTTAGAACGAATGGCTTCAAAGAGTTCTTTTTGAGCTGAAATAAGTTCGGGTGAATAGATTCTAACCATACGTTGTCCTCTACCTACTTTTTCACCGGTAAAATTTATATAGAGTCGTTCGATACGCCCTGGAATATGAGAAACTTGCGAGTATAGTTTTCGTTCGTCCGGTTGTACTTTACCCAACAATCTAATTTCTTTTTCGGCTCCGGTTTTGGTTACTTTTGTAGTTTGAATATTTGCCAATTGAATTGCTTCTGGAGTCATTACAATTTCGTTTGAAGCAATGTTATCTTCATTTGAAGTTTCTTCTAAGGGAATTAATTCCATCCCACAAATAGGACAATTACCGGGCTTGTCCATTTTAATTTGTGGGTGCATGGAGCAAGTCCAAATTGTGGCTTCTTCTTCATCATGACCATGCTGCTCGGTAGTAGCTGTATTTTGGTTAGAATTGCTTCCGCCCGAAAACATATTCCCTAATAAAATTCCTAGAATTAATATTCTTAATCTGATTAAATAATTTTTATATTTATTCATTTGTTTTGTTTTTTTTTATTTTTTTATTTTATTATTTTCTTTCTTAT
>JALWYP010000121.1 GCA_026992695.1 Flavobacteriaceae bacterium | reverse complement strand
AAATTAGACCCTGTTGAAGCGATTAGAACGGGGATGTGATAGTTTTCAGTCTTCAGTTGGCAGTATCCAGTAACCAGTCTTCAGTTTTCAGTTGGCAGTTTTCAGTTTCACTCATCACCTCATCAACTCACTACCTCATCACCTTACAAACTCAATCATCAATAGAAAAAGTCGTCAATCGAATAAATCTTCAATTGTGGTATTCTCGATACTTTCAACAAGTTGAAAACTCGAATACCAATATCCAATCCTAAATCCTTAATCGAATAAATCTTCAATCTCCAATCGAATAAATCGTTAATTGTGGTATTTTCGATACTTTCAACAAGTTGAAAATCTACCTGTTTGTAGAAAGGCTCGAATACCAATATCTAACCCTAAATTTTTATGCTTAGACAGGTAATCTATTTTTACTTTAGAAGAAAGTTATAAATAAGTTTTAAAGGCTTCAACTTCTTTAATGTCTTCATAGTGGTCAATATCATTTTTTTTAGGAAGCAATACTACTTTTTCATGTTGTAAGTCGGTTAATGTATCTTGTAAAACTGTTTGGGTTCCCCAATTTTTATTTTCAAAGACAGGCAAGTTTATTTCTTTCATTCCTAATAAATAATACCCACCATCCTCTGCCGGACCTACTACAAATTTGTTATCTTGGAGTTGTGTAAATGCTTCCTCAATATCTTGTTGGGTAAGCTCATAAATATCGGTTCCAACGATGAGGACTTTCTCGTATCCCATTGAAAATAATTCTTGAAATGCATTTTTCATGCGCATCCCCAAATCGTTTCCTTTTTGTAGTTTTTTTCTAAAAATAGTATTGTCCCAAGTATCGTTAAGCTGAATGTTATTGGAATAAAACACGTACTTATCTGCTGTTATACCTTGTGTGATTTTAATGGTATGCGCAATGAGTAGCTTGTATATTTTTAATGCTTTTTCATCTCCTATAGTTGCTGCCAAACGCGTTTTTACTTTTCCAAGTTCAGGGTTTCGGGTAAAGATGATTAAGGCTTTTTTGGATGTGGGAAAATGAAAAACAGCTCTTGCCATTTCGTTTTCATCATTTGCTGTGTTGGGTGAAAACAATCCCATTGTTTAATAAATTTTTTTTCCTTTTTTTAAATACTTCGCCCAAATCTTATCAAAGGTATGAATATTTTGGGTTTCTGTTTGAGTAGAATCGACGACGGGGAAATTTTTTTCTTTCCACTTAAAAATTCCGCCATATAAGTTTTTTACATTTGAATATCCTGCTTGCTGAAGTTTCTCTCCGATGTCTTCAGAACGTATTCCTACCGAGCAATATACCACAATGGTTGTGTCTTTATTGGGATGATTTTTTTTAAATTCCTCAATATTAAAATGGTCATAGCCTACATTTTCAGCATTAGATAAGTGACTTACCAAAAATTCTTTTTCTTCTCTACTGTCCACAATAAGAGCCTTATCATGGGTTTGAAGCATACGCAACTCGGTTACCGAAATATAAGGTACACTTTTTACATTGTACTCTTTTAACAATTTATCGATGGATTTTTGCGCAAAACCACTTGCAATAAAAAAGATTAAAAAAATAAATATGGTTGCTTGTTTCATTTTACAAAATTAAATAATATTACCTTGGCAACTGCTTCCCGATCCGGCTGTACAACCGTAACAATGCTGCGAAATAATTATTTCTCTGTCTTGCAGAAGTTGTTCGTTGTAATCTGCAATGTGTTGTATTTTGTTTGCAACTTTCATACCAAGCATTTGATTAAAATCGCAATCGTATAAATAACCATCCCAGCTTACCGAAATGGTATTGGTACACATTACATTTGCTACTGCCGAAGGGTTAAAAGCTTCAACCAATTGGTACATATAATCTTCATAATTACCCGAAGCAATAAGATAATCTAAAAATCTTGAAATGGGTAAATTGGTAATGGCAAAAAGTTGATGAAAATAAATACCGAAATCTTCTAACAGTGCATTTTTAAAATCTTTTTCCATTTCGGCTTGATTTGCCGGAAGAAAAGCACCACTTGGATTGTATACCAAATCTAATTTTAGGTTACTGTCGGGCATTCCGTACCCTACGGCATTGAGTTCTTGCAGGGCTTTAATCGATTTGTCAAACACTCCGTCACCTCTTTGTTTATCGGTTTTTCCGCGTGTCCAGTGAGGCATAGACGACACCACATGAATGTTGTGTTTTTTAAAAAACTTGGGTAAATCGTAATACTTTTTATTGGCACGTAAAATAGTAAGGTTAGATCGAACAATAAAATCATTAATTCCCAGTTTTGATGCTTCTTCAACAAACCACCTAAAATTTGGGTTCATTTCGGGAGCTCCGCCGGTTAAATCTAGCGTATGTGCTTTCGAATTTTTAATGGCTTCCAAGCATTGTTGCATGGTTTCTCGGCTCATTATTTCCTTTCGGTCGGGTCCGGCATCTACGTGGCAATGTTCGCAAACTTGATTGCACATATACCCCAAGTTCATTTGGAATATTTCGGTTTGTTTTGGACGAAGTGGAAAACATCCTGCTTCTTCGATTTTATTTGAAAAATAGGGCAATTCACCCTCGCCAAATATTCCGTTGGAAAGTATTTGCAATTGGCGTTTTGCATTTGCCAATTCTTTTTGTTGTTTTTTTAGGGAAGCTATTGCCATAAAATTTCTTAAAAAAAATTATTGATTGTTGGTCGATAAATTTAGTATTTACTTACATGCTTAATTTATCATGTTTGTTCATCATTTGCACACCGTGTACTAGTGTTGCGCCGCTTTCTATCGCTGCGCCTACGTGAACGGCTTCCATCATTTCTTCTTTGGTTACACCGCGTTGTAGACCGTCTTTGGTATAAGCATCAATACAATACGGACATTTAACCACGTGTGAAACTGCTAATGCGATGAGTGATTTTTCGCGAGCAGTTAGTGCGCCTTCTTCAAAAACTTTTCCGTAGTAATCAAAAAACTTGGTGCCTAATTCTTCACTCCATTCGGTGATTTTTCCAAATTTTCTTAAATCCTTCGGGTTGTAATAGGTATTATCTGCCATGAGAAACATTTTTAATTGGTAAATATAAGTAAGAAGTCTATTTTAATACAATTTCCTTTCAAAAAAATAGAAAACCAAATGTTTTTATTCAGTCTTCAGCCTTCAATCGGCGGTAAGCAGTCGTGAGGTGTGAGTTGTGAGGTGAAAAAATCACCACATCTTCAATTTCCAATTCACAATCTTCAATATCCAATCGAATGAATCTTCAATTGTGGTATTCTCGATACTTTCAACAAGTTGAAAATTTACCTGTTCGTAGACAGGCTCGAATACCAATATCCAGTCTCCAATCGAAAAATCTCTAGCTAGCAGTTTTAGTAATCTTCACTTCTCACTGAAGACTGCTCACTGTTTACTAATTCTTCCCCCACGCTTTTAGGTTGATGGAACTTTCTATTTTATTTTCGACAGCATCTGGTAATTGGTAAAAAAAATCGATTCCGGTTTGTTTTTCTATTTCGTCGATGGAAATAACATAATCGTAAAACGAATTGCTTAGGGGTTTGTTAGGGATAAGGAAAGCGATGGTTTTTATCTTTTCGTTGGTGTTGTCTGCTATAATTTTGTAGAAATAGTTTGGTACCGAAACTTTTTCATCTCCAATAGTTTGAAGGTTGGGTTTTAAAACGCCTCCGGTTATTACATAAACACCATTGTATTTAGCTGCCCAATATCTTGTTTTTTGTTCTAACCGATTCCAGATACCTGCATTAAATTCATGATTTTGCGGACTGATATTACTGGTTAAAAAAGTTTCTTTAAAGGCGTTGTAATCAAATCTTCTATCGCCGGCAGGGCATAGGTGTCCTCTGTCGTATCCAGAGTTTTTATAGTTACGCCAGTCTGCCGAGCGGGTTTTTACTTTTTTGTCTATTTCAAAATAAGGACGATCTAATTCGTTTTTAGAAAGATGATTTTTTTGTAATGTATAAGCAACCCATTCTGCTTGCTCGTTGGGTTCGCTGTAAGAAAGCGTATAAAAATTATGTTTTACAATTGCTCCGGTAGTAGATTTTGGTAAAAAAGTGCCGTTAAATTCACCTGAATTTTTAGGAGTATTTGTTTGGTATTTTTTATTGTTTTCGGTTGGGAATTTTATGTTGTTTTTGGCTACGTATTTTTCTAAAAAATACAAACCAATAACGGTGATAACAAGTAGGAGGGTGTATGTTTTTTTTCTATTCATATTAAATTACGTGTTTTTTTAGGGTTTATCCCTTCACATCCAACGCGTCTCTAAGTGCATTGCCAATAAGCATAAAAGCGGTGACCAAACTCATAATTGCCAATCCGGGAATAATTGCCAGATAGGGTTTGCCTAAAATAATGTAACTGTAATGGTCTTTTATAATACCGCCCCAACTGGGCATAGGCGGTTGTGCGCCAATACCCAAAAAGCTTAATCCGCTTTCAATTAATATGGCAGCGGCAAAATTAGCTGCCGAAATAATAATTACGGGAGCCATACTATTGGGTAATATATGTTTGGTGATAATGCGCCAATTAGAAAACCCCAACGTACGAGCTGCGGTAACGTATTGCATTTTTTTTATACTTAAAACTTGTCCTCTAACGACCCTTGCCACTTCTACCCACATAGTAAGTCCTACAGCAATAAACACTTGCCAAAACCCTTTGCCTAATGCTAAGGTAATAGCAATAACTAACAGCAAAGTGGGTATAGACCAGGTTACATTAATAAGCCACATAATAATAGTGTCAGCCAAACCTCCAAAATAGCCGGCAATGGCTCCCAGTGTAATACCTATTAGTAACGATATTAACACAGCAATAAATCCAATAGATAGCGAAATACGAATGCCTACTAACATCCTGCTTAAGAGGTCTCGCCCGTATTTATCGGTTCCTAGTAAAAAGGTTTTTTGGGTTAGGTATTTTTTTTTGATGTCTTTAACCGTTTTTGCTTTTGGAAATTTGGTAAGCAGATACTCTTTTTGTACTCCTGAACTTCCGTTAGGAGTGTACTGCGTAATAAGAATACCGGTTTTAGTGAGTTGGTAATCTGAAATGGGAATTTCTGAAGCAGTGGTTTTTTTTCCGAAGAAAAATGCTTGTAGCTTATTTTGTTTTATTTCTTTTCCGGGAAGGGTTAACATAACAACTTTAAATCCCGGAGGTTTGGAGTGTATTGAGAGGTGTTGTTGGTTGGCATTTTGAGAGTTGTCCGGTGCCAATGCATAAGCAAAAATTGCTATTAGTGTACAGATAACTAAAAATACAAAACTAAAAACACCCCAAAAACTTTTTTTAAATTTTTGGAGTGCAATTTTACTTAAGGATGTAGATCGAGTTTTCACTTGGTAAAAATAGAAAAAAGAATGCTATGGTTACCAATTTATAATTCTGAAATATATTTCTGCGATAATAAGATAAAACCTAGATTATTTGGTTAAAAAAATTAATCTTTAATTTCGGCTATTTTATGTTGAGAGAACGAATTAATTTTTAAATCTTCTAAAACATTTACCGCTTCATTTACATATAAATCTTTACTTAGGTTTTTATGCCAACGTTTTCTTTTTTCTTTAAGAGTTGTGTCTTGTTTCATTAAGTTTATTTCGTAAGGAAGCGATTGATAGTTTAGTTTATTATCATACTCATCAACACTTTCAAATTGTTTTAGTTCTTCTCTTCTTTTTTCTACTTCGGCTTTATAATCATCAATATTTAAAGCTACATAATTTTCATCTCTTTTTTCTTTTACCCATTTAGCTTCTTGATCTAACACTTTTACAAAGTTGTTTTCAGCAATTCTTTTTTTACTGTTTTCAATAGCGGTTTCATAATTAGCATAACCTGTCCATGGTGTATAGTTGGCGGGCGATATTTTGTCGTAGGGAAGTGGATTATCAAAATCTCTTTCTCCGGCTTCAATATAGCTATACCTGTCTGGTATTACCACATCGCTTTTTACACCTTCTAGTTGGGTTGATCCGCCGTTTACACGGTAGAATTTTTGTGTAGTAAGTTTTAAAGCGCCTAAATCTCCCATATTATTATTGCGTAACCAACGGTTGAGGTCTACTAAATTTTGCACGGTTCCTTTACCATAGGTTTGTTTGCTTCCTATGATTATGGCTCTTTTATAATCTTGCATTGAAGCTGCAAAAATTTCGGAAGATGATGCAGAAAATTCGTTTACCAAAATAACAAGAGATCCATCCCAGATTACACCATTGTCGGTGTCTTTAAGAACTTTTTTAGGCTCACCGGTAGAAGCAACTTGTACAATGGGTCCGTTTTTAATAAAAAGTCCTCCAAGGTCTATGGCAGTACGTAACGAGCCACCTCCATTATCTCTAATATCAATAATTAAACCTTCGATACCTTGTTTTTTTAATCTTTCTATTTCTTTCTTTATATCGCTTGCAGCATTTCGATTATTGTAGTTATTCATATCAAAATAAAACTGTGGGAGATAAATTAAACCATAGGTTTTTTCTCCTTTTTTAATAAGGGTAGATTTTGCATAGGTTTCTTCCAGTTCAACAACATCACGTGTAATGGTAACGTCTTCAATAGTACCATCAACCCGTTTAACTGTTAGCGTTACTTTTGTGCCTTTGGGTCCTTTAATTAATTTCACGGCATCATCAATTCGCATACCTACAATGCTTACCGGAACTTCTTCATTTTCTTGTTTTACTTTTAGAAGAATGTCTCCAACATCTAGATATTCTCCTCGCCAAACGGGACCACCACTTATAATTTCAATTACTTTAATATAATCGTTTTTTTTCTGAAGTCTGGCACCTATTCCTTCCAGTTTACCACTCATTTGCATGTCAAATTTATCTCTATCGGGTGGTGCAAAATAATTGGTATGAGGATCAAATTGTTCGACGAAAGTATTTAAAAAGGAAGCGAAATAATCTTTGCGTTCCAAATCTTTTGTAAAATCAAAATACTCATCCATTGATTTCTGTACACTTTCTCTAGCTTCTTTTTCCAGTTCGGTGAGACTTTTCGGCTTTTCTGTATTTTTAGCGATACTATCATTTTCCGATTTTTTACCGTTATTCTCTATTAAGTCGTAAAGGCTGGATATAACCGAAAACTTTAATTGCTCGCGCCAGCGTTTTTCCAATTCTTTTTTAGAACCGGCGTAGGGAATGTTTTCATAATCGGTATTAATGCTATCTTGTTTTTTAAAATTGAAAGGTGTTTTTAAAATCTTAGGATAAATACTTTTAGCTTCTTCCATTCGTTTCATCAATCGGTTGTAAGCTAAATTAAAAAAGGTTAAATCTCGTTCTTTAATTTGATCGTCTAACAGTGTTTTGTATTTTGAAAACTCAGCAATATCTGAAGCTAAAAAATAGCGTTTTAAAGGATCTAACTGGTCAATAAACCGACGGTATAAATGTTCTGAAAAATCGTCGTTAATGTCCTTTGGGTTGTAATGTCCGTGTTCAAGTACGTAGGTAATTAAATCTAATAATTTTCTATCTTTATCGGGGTCGTTAAATTGCTTTGTTGTAAAACTGCAAGAAGCTGCCGAAACAAATACGGCAAGCAGTAAGATTTTAAAATTCTTTTTCATTAGGCGCATATATCGTTTGTTTATTTTCATAGTGTAACACAAAAAACCGTGCCATTAGTATGGTAACTTTATTAATATTTTGTTAATCTATTTTCCGTTTTATTTATTCTTTGTGTTAAAAGAAATATTTTTCCGAAATATAAAGGTATTGGTTTTGTAAACAAAATTTTTAATTGTGTATTTTAGCTTTTTGTAAATTCATACTTTATGCAGGATAAAAAACCGCTTATTTTAGTTACCAATGATGATGGTATTACCGCTCCGGGTATTCGGAACTTAATTAGAATAATGAATACTTTTGGTGAAGTTTATGTGGTTGCACCCGATTCGCCTCAAAGCGGGATGGGACACGCCATAACAATAAACGACACTTTATTTTGCAATAAAATAACCATTTCTAAAGATGAGCCACAGCAAGAATACAGCTGTAGCGGAACACCGGTAGATTGTGTAAAAATTGCCGTAAACGAAATACTAAAACGAAAACCCGATTTGTGTGTAAGTGGCATTAATCACGGAAGCAATGCATCTATTAATGTGATTTATAGCGGTACGATGAGTGCTGCCGTTGAAGCCGGAACACAAGGTATTCCGTCTATTGGTTTTTCGTTGTTGGATTATTCACTCGAAGCCGATTTCTCCCCAGTCGAAAAGTTTATAAAACAAATTACCCGACAATGTTTGCAAAACGGATTACCCAAAGGAGTGGTTCTAAATGTAAATATTCCGAAAGGAAAAATTAACGGAATAAAAGTTTGCAGGCAGGCAAATGGCTATTGGAAAGAAGATTTTGATAAACGTACCAGCCCGTTAGGAAAAGATTACTACTGGTTAACCGGTGAGTTTGTTAATAAAGATAACGGAGAAGATACCGATATTTGGGCACTTGACCAAGGATATATTTCTATTGTGCCTACGCAATTTGATCTTACAGCCCATCATGCCATTAAGGATATTAATAATTGGAATTTGAAATGAAAAAAGAATTACTTATCGGTTTTGTTGTAGGTATAATTGCCAATTTAGCAGGAAGTTATTTGTATATTTATTTTTTTTCGAAATACAGTCTTGAAACAACTATAAAAGTAGCTGCCGTAGAAGATTTATTAGGAAATATTATTGCACTGGGTGCCATACTTAATCTATTGGCTTTTTTTGTGTTTTTAAAAAAAGGACAATTATACAGAGCCAGAGGAGTGGTTTTAGCCACTGTAGTTGCCGCTTTAGGAATTTTAATCGCTAAATTTCATTAATTGAAAACCGGAAAACCGATAAAAGAAAAATGAAGTATTACATTATAGCAGGAGAAGCTTCGGGCGATTTACACGGCTCCAATCTTATTAAAGAATTGAAGACGCAAGATGCTCATGCACAAATACGATGTTGGGGAGGGGAGTTAATGCAACAAGCGGGAGGCGAGCTGGTAAAGCATTATAAAGAGCTTGCTTTTATGGGTTTTGCCGAAGTGGTGTTGAACCTGCGAACAATAGTTAAGAACATTTCATTTTGTAAAAAAGACATACAAGCTTTTAAACCCGATGCAATTATTTTTATAGATTATCCCGGTTTTAATATGCGAATTGCCAAATGGGCTAAAAAACAAAGATTTGCTACACATTATTATATTTCGCCGCAAATTTGGGCTTGGAAAGAGGGACGAATTAAAGCCATAAAAAGGGATGTTGACCAAATGTATGTAATACTTCCTTTCGAAAAAGATTTTTACGAAAAAAAACACAACTATCCGGTTCATTTTGTGGGGCACCCGCTTTTAGATGCCATTGCGCACCGAAAGCCAATTTCGGTAAATGCATTTCAAAAAGAATACAATCTGGAAGAAAAACCCATTATAGCATTACTTCCCGGAAGCCGGAAACAAGAAGTTTCTAAAATTCTTTCGGTGATGTTACAAGTAGTAAATGATTTTCCCGAATACCAATTTGTTATTGCAGGAGCACCGGGATTGGATAACGAATTTTACCAACCGTTTTTAACCCATCCTCATGTACATTTATTACAAAACAAAACCTACGATTTATTAAGTGTAAGCCATGCCGCTTTGGTTACTTCGGGAACGGCAACCCTTGAAACGGCACTCTTTAAAGTACCGCAAGTGGTTTGTTACAAAGGAAACCGGATTTCGTACGAAATAGCCAAACGCATAATTAAGCTAAAATACATCTCCTTAGTGAATTTGATATTGGATAAAGAAGTCGTATCCGAACTTATACAAACCGATTTTAACTATAAAAGATTAAAAGAAGAACTTGCAAGAATCTTAGATCCCTACACCCGAAGCGTTTTATTTTTAGATTATTACGATTTGGAACAAAAACTGGGAGGCGAAGGAGCCAGTAAAAAAACGGCACAACTTATTTTGGAATCTTTTAATAAATAAAAACCTATTGTATTTTAATATTTAAATAGGTGTTGAAGTAAAATAAATATATATGAAAAAAATTCTACTCATTTTTATTGTTTCTGTACTTCTATTTTCTTGCGGAAGCAGACATAGAACCACTTCATCTAAAAAAGAGGTTATTTCGGTTTCTAAAAATAAAAAAGGGAAAGCTTCTAACATTGTAAACTATGCAAAAAGCTTTCAAGGAACGCGTTATAAGTTTGGCGGAACGACTAAAAAAGGAATGGATTGCTCCGGGTTGGTATATGTTTCTTTTAAAAGCGAAAAAATTGCACTACCCAGAGTATCTAGGGATATGGCTAAGAAGGGAAAACGAATTCCTGTAAGCAAAGCTAAAAAAGGCGATTTGGTATTTTTTAAAACCAATAAAAACAGAACTATTATTAACCATGTGGGCTTAATAGTAAATAACAAAAACGGCGAATTATTTTTTATTCACGCAACAACCTCAAAAGGAGTAATTATATCTTCGCTTCACGAAAAATACTGGAAACGCGCTTTTGTTGAAGTTAGGAGGGTGATATAAAAGCGTAAAGCAATTTTTAAAATTTTTATGCTTTAAAAAAAATAAGTATATTTACTCACCTCCCCGATTAATATGTTAGTCTAATAATGTTAATGGGATGCGGTTTGTAAACTTTGCTGTTGTTAAGCTTTCCTTGTTTTTAACAGGCGGGATAGCTGTGGGTTATTTTTTTCCTTCCAACCCTGTGTTTTTTTTCAAATTAGTGTCGGTGGGTTTGTTGGTGTTGTTTTTACTTTGGTTTTTTAATCTAAAGAACGTTCAGCCAAATAAAATTTTTACGGTAGTTGCATTTGGTACTTTTTTCTTGCTTGGTTATGTAAATGTAACCTTCCGGTTACCCGATTTTCAGCCCGATAATGCGCAAAATTTCATACAAAAGGACAGTTTTCAACTTGTGCAATGTAAGGTAAAAAGCGTTTTAAAATCCAATGTATATACACAAAACTATATAGCAAAGGTTATTGCCGTTGATGGTAACCCTTCTACCGGAACTATCTTGGTTTCGGTAAAAAAAGATTCACTTTTTCAGCCTTTTTATGTTGATGATGAGTTGTTAATAAGCGCAAAATTCTCGGAAGTATTTTCGGCTAAAAATCCATATACATTTGATTACTCCAACTATCTAAAAACATTGGGAATAAATAATCAGGTGCGCATTTCGGGTCAGGATGTTTTAGAACAACGAAAAGGTAAAAAAACACTTTTAGGAATTGCTGCTTCCTTACGAAATCTCATCATCCTAAAGTTAAAAGAAAACAACCTCACTAAAGATGAACTGGCAATTATTGAAGCGTTACTCTTAGGAGAACGAAAAGACATTAGTAAAGCACTATATGAAGGATATCAAAAAGCCGGAGCAACGCATATTTTGGCAGTCTCGGGATTGCACGTAGGTATCGTTTTGTTATTGATTTCTTTTTTACTAAAACCCTTACACTATCTAAAGGGCGGTAAAACAACCGCTCTGCTTTTAACCGTTGTTTTATTGTGGGGTTTTGCTCTAATAGCCGGTTTGTCGGTTTCGGTAGTACGAGCGGTTACTATGTTTTCTTTTTTAGTGCTTGCGCAACTCATAAATAGAGAAACCAATGCTATTAACACCCTGTTTTTATCGTATTTCTTTTTATTGTTGCTAAACCCTTTGTGGTTGTTTCAAGTTGGTTTTCAGCTAAGTTATGTTGCCGTGTTTTTTATTTTATGGATGCACCCCAAACTGTATAAATATTACAGACCCAGATTTTATATAGACAAATTATTTTGGGGAATTTTAACCATAACTTTTGTCGTTCAAATAGGTGTTACACCCTTGCTTTTGTATTATTTTCATCAATTTTCGGGTTTATCTTTTTTAACAAATATTGTAATATTACCCTTCTTAGGTATTATCCTGTCTTTAGGTATTTTTACAATAGTTTTGGCATTAATAAATGCTTTACCGGTTTGGCTTTCGGTTGCATTTAATTATGTTATTGAATGGTTAAATACCTTTGTTTTATGGGCAAGTAAGCAAGATGGTTTTATTGTATCCAATATTTCTTTTTCCGGTTATAAAGTTTTCGCTTCGTACTTGGTAATCGTATCTTTTGTATTAGTATGGAAAAACAGAAATGCGAAAAACAGTATTCTTGCATTGTCGTCTGTAGTTGTTTTTTTTGCATTCACCCTTTTTGAAAAACAAGCAACTAATTATAATGAGTTTATCATCTTTCATAAGACACGTACATCTGTTATAGCTTACAAAAACGGTAGCAATCTGCGCGTTTTAACAAATGATACTACCATTAATTATTTACAGCAATCACCTGTTAAAGATTATTATATTGCCAACCGAATTGCTAAACGTACCATTGAAAAACTTCCGTTTGTTT
Organism: Flavobacteriaceae bacterium; assembly: GCA_026992695.1. GTDB lineage: Bacteria > Bacteroidota > Bacteroidia > Flavobacteriales > Flavobacteriaceae > Marifrigoribacter. The sequence continues at coordinate 12,083 of JALWYP010000121.1, read as the reverse complement.
TTACATATAATAAGAAGATGATTTTGGTTTTGGATAGTTTGGGATTATACCCTAACTATAAAATAGATTATGTGGTACTAACACACAGCCCAAAGGTACATTTGGATAGATTAATAGATAGTTTGCAGCCGCAACAAATAATTGCAGACGGAAGTAATTATAAAAGCTATATAGAGAGGTGGCAAAAAACGTGTAAAAGAAGAAAGCTCCCCTTTCACTATACCGGCACAAAGGGAGCTTTCATTTTAGAGTAATCGTTTTAACTAAACGTAACTTAACTTATGAGATTACTCTTTAAAAGTATAGTTGAATTTTTTTTGATATTCCTCCCAAGCTTCAGCTGTGGTTAATTTTTTATAGTCGTCGTTTGCAATCATTTTAAGATAAATCTCAAGTTGTTTAGGTGTTTTATATCCTACAACAGGCTGAATTAATTTTCCGTCTTCTTCAAAAAACACAATACTTGGATATCCTTGTAATCTTAATGCATCGGCAAAAAAGTGGGTGGCATTGCGCCCTTTTCTTCCTTCTTGATAGTTGGGATTTGTATAGGTGAAATCTAGATAGGTAATTTCTTCGGTTCCTTCGGCATTAAATTTTACGGCATAAAAATTATCGTTAATAAATTGAACAACATCTTTGTTTGAAAAAGTGTCTCTGTCCATCATTTTACATGGTCCGCACCAATTGGTGTACACATCCATTATTATTTTTTTAGGACTTTCTTTTTGAGCAGCGAGTGCTTCATTCATAGTCATCCATTGAATTTTATTTTGCGCAAGCAGGGTGATAGGTAAAAGAGCAAGTAGAACTATTATTTTTTTCATTTTCGGGTTGTTTATTGAACCAACGTGATTGCAAAAAGCGTACCGTTTACAAACACAAAACGCTCCGGTAGGAGCGTTTCGTATAATCAGATATAAATTTTGCGTTTATTTTTTATTTTTATTTAATCTTTTTACAAATACTTTATCGTAAATAACAAGTGCTATAAAGGTTACAATACCAATTCCTACAAAAATATAAAGTATCTCGTTAGGGTGATAGGTGTCCCAAAGGTGCGTAGTTAATTGGTCTGCATTCATATTTAATTTTGAAGCAACTTGGTCGATATAATCGTTTTTAGTTATCTCTATAGCAACATCTTTAAGTGAGTTTCCTGCTTTATCAATAGCTTGAAAACCTGTTTTGGTGTATTCTACTAATTGCCCGTTTTTATCTACAATTTGTAATCCTTTAGCGACGGCTTCTTTTTGTGCTAAGGATATTTTAGCAGACATTTCACCATAAATACTTCCAGAAAGCCAACCGGCAATTTTATTTCCTACAAAAACGGGTAAAAAATAAGTACCCATATACAGCGCTTCTTTACCTTTGGGTGATATTTCGGCAATGTAGGCTGAAAATTTTGGGTTTGCAGTCATTTCACCAATTGCGAATATGATAATACCGGCAATAATAAATAAACCGTCTCTAAAATAAAACGTTAAACCAATACCAATAGAAACAATGATAAACCCAATAATCATAGCGTTTACCGGTTTCCATTTAATAATAATATAAGATATAAGCATTTGTAAAATAATAATTGCAAACGCATCTAGATTTACTAATAATTCCGGTTTTGCAATGGCTTCTTTACCATCACTTATTAAAGAGGCTAAAATGGGAGAAAAATTATGCACACTAGAAAAAAGTTGTTTTAAATTTACCCAATCTTGTATAAACTTTGGAAGGGTATAAAATAACTGATTAAACAGGGTCCAAAAACCTATCATAATGATAAGGAGTACAGTTAATTTTGAATCTTTTAAGGCTTCCCAAATATTTGAAAATGATTTTTTTATGGTTTCTACCAGACTTTGGTCTGTTTTCTCAATCTTATCTTGTTTAAAAAAGAAAATATTAAATAGTAAATTTACAAGAATAACAGCAGTTGCCATATGAAAAGCAATAAGCCAGTTGGATTCTCCTCTTAATTTTCCTACAATTAATGGACCAATCCAGCCTCCAATATTTACCATCATGTAAAACACACCAAAACCCATAGATGAATTACTTTCGTCTGTTGTTTTTGTAACAATGGCAGAGGCAACGGGTTTAAACATAGCAGCACCAAGCCCTAAAAATAAAAACACAAAATAAAACGCCCAAAAAGAGGATACATAGCCAAGTGTACCATAGCCAATAGCAAGCATTACAAACGAAATAATTAAACTCTTTTTGTAGCCTATTCTATCTGCAATTGCACCTGTAATTAAAGGTAAAAAATAGAGAAGTGCTGTTATGTCTCCAATTATTTTACCACCTTGGTCATCGGTAAATCCAAGACCTTTAATATCTTTTGAAGATACTAAATAAAGTGCTAAAATGGCAAACATGCCATACCAAGCAAAACGCTCTAGAAGTTCAAAAACACTTGCCATCCAAAACCGTTTTGGAAACGATTTCATTAAAGGAATAAAACCCGTCTTATTGTTAGTTGTGCTCATAATTTTTAGTTATTAATTATCTTACACCGTGCATTAATTTTTTAAGTAAGGGGTTAAGTAACATAGCAAATAATCCTATACCAACAGGAATAAGTGTAAATATTAAGAAAAAAGTACTTAATGAATATTGGCTAGTAATCTCGTCAATCATTCCGCCCATTTTTCCTGCTAATTTATTTCCAATAGCAACGGCGATATACCAAACGCCAAACATCATGGCAATCATTCTTCCGGGGACTAACTTACTCACGTAAGATAGCCCAACAGGAGATAAACATAGTTCTCCCAGTGTATGTAAAAAATAAGCAATTACCAACCAGATGATACTCACGGCTGCGGTCATTGCTCCTTGTGGAATATCTTTAGATCCAAATGCTAAAACACCAAATCCAAGTCCTAACAAAATAAGTCCAAGACCATATTTTACAGCAGCACTAGGGTTGTATTTGCTTTCCCACCACTTAGTGAAAAACGGAGCAAACGCAATAATATAAAGTGAATTTAATATATTAAACCAAGAAGCCGGAATTTCTGTCTTGTCTTGTAAAAACTCACGATAGAGTAACCATAAAACGATTCCCCAAATAATTATAAAACTGGTGCCTAAAATTGTATTTGAGGTTTTTATTCTTTTATAAGATGCAGCAATTAATTTAATGAGTACCCAACTAATAATTGCTAATGGGATAATATAAATGAGTGTATTAACAATTTTAAAAGATAAAGCAGAGCTTCCGGTTAAAATTCTATCTGTATAATCTTTTGCAAAGATATTCATCGATCCAGCAGCTTGTTCAAAAGACGCCCAAAAGAAAACAGTAAAAAAGGCAAAAACAGCAACAGCTATCATTCGGTCTCTAACTACTTTAGAATAACGAGAGATTCTCATAACTATCAATAATAAAAATGCACCTAAAGCAGTTAATATTGCAATATTTTGACCTGATACTCCATTAATTTCAAACGGAAATAAATTGATGGGGTTTTCTGCCCCTTTCATTTTAGAGATTTCATAAAGCGGGTCGTTAATTACGTACAACACGCCCAGAATACCACTAATGTACATAAGTATTTTGTCTAAAAAAGTAAAGTGATTTAGTTTGTTTTCACCTTCTTCCAGTACTTCAGAATTTTTAACTTCACCTTCGGCAAATTCTTTTTTAGGTTTGTCACCTATATGTCCAAATAGGGGTTGTGCAAAGTAAAATTGAAGCATACCCAGAAACATAAAAATACCTGCAAGACCAAACCCGTATGACCAGCCATACTTTTCACCTAATGTTCCACAAAGTAAAATCCCTAAGAACGCTCCGGCGTTAACACCCATGTAAAACAAAGTAAAAGCACCGTCTTTTTTCTCGGGATGATTTTTGTACATATGCGAGATAATAGAAGTCATATTAGGTTTAAACAAACCATTTCCAATAATTAAACAAAGGAGTCCCAAGTATAAAAACAGTTCAGTTTCAATAGCCATAAAAGCATGTCCAAGTGTCATAACAACAGCACCATAAACAACAGCCATTTTATAACCTATTTTGTTATCGGCAAGCCATCCACCAATAATAGGAGTAATGTAAACCAGCGAGGCATAAGATCCAAAAAGAGCGAGCGCTGCTTTTCTATCCCAAGCCCATCCGGGATTAAATCCGGTAGCCGCAGAGGTTAAAAATAATACCAATAATACGCGCATTCCGTAATACGAAAACCGTTCCCACATTTCGGTGAAAAACAGTACAAATAATCCTGCTGGATGTCCTAATACTTTTGATTTAAAAAAATCGTCTGTAGATGTTTCTGAAGTCATAAATATAGTTGTTAGTGATTAATAATGTTATTTTAACTATCTGCAAGCTCAAAACCTTCGGCTTCGTCATGAATCTCATGTTCGTCATCTTCCGCACCATGAGTAAGTGATTCTAATTTTGGTCTAATAATTAAAACTAATCCTCCCAAAATAACACAAAAAACAGCAATGCCTGTGAATATGGCATACTCCCCTAAACTTTCAGACCACTCTCCAAGTAATCCAGCGAGTTTACTTCCAAAACCTGTCATTGCAAAATAAACACCCATCATAATAGAAGCGTATTTAGCAGGCGCAAGTTTTGTGGTAAAGGAGAGAGCAACAGGAGATAAGCATAACTCCCCAATTGTATGAAATAAATAGGCTAACACCAACCAATACATGGCTGAAGAACCGGCAGCTTCATATTGAGCAGTAGCACCTGTCATAAAGAAGAATCCAGCTCCCATGATAATTAACCCAACAGTCATCTTAAACAAAGAAGTGGCTAGTTTTCCTTTTAGCTTTCTTTTTGCCCAATAGGCAGCTACGGCAGTTCCTAAAAATATTATAAACATAGCGTTTAAAGATTGAAACCAAGAGGCAGGTACTTCCCAACCCATAAGCATTCGGTTTGTCTTTTCTTTAGTGTAAATATTCATTAATCCACCTGCTTGCTCAAAAGCACCCCAAAAAACGATTACTAATAAAAAAGAAATCAGTAAAACAACAATTCTATCTTTTTCAATTTTGGTTAGTGGTTTTTTTAACAATGCTTTTTCTTCTTCGTTTTTAGATGCACCTAAAAAATTTCCAACTTGTTTTAAGTATTTTTGTCCTAAAACATATTGTAATACTCCAAGAGCCATTCCTATACCAGCAAGACCAAATCCATAATGCCAACCATAAACTTCACCTACATAACCTACAATAAGACTTGATAAAAAGGCTCCTAAATTAATTCCGATATAAAATATGGTGAATCCTTTATCTCTACGAATATCTCCTTTCTTGTATAACCCTCCAACCATAGTAGAAATATTTGGTTTTAACATTCCCACTCCACAAACAATAAGCACTAGTCCTGTATAAAAAGCCCACATTTCTTCAACAGCTAAAATACTATGACCTGCTACCAATAAAATACCTCCTACTAAAACAGACTTTTTTTGTCCAAGTAATTTATCTGCAATTATACCACCTGGAATAGACATAACATATACCATCATAGTGTACCAACCATATAATTCTAGAGCTTCACCATTGGTCCACCCTAACCCTGCATTAGATATATCTGTTTTAGCAACTAAATATAAAACAAGAATAGCTCTCATCCCATAGTAAGAGAAACGTTCCCACATTTCAGTAAAAAATAATACGTAAAGACCTATTGGATGCCCAAATAGTTCTTTTTGGTAGGGTTTTAGTGTTGTTGTTGACATAGTTATTTGTTTTTAGTAATTAATTTGTTTTTCTTTTACTTTTTTACCTCATTATTGAATTTTGAATTGTATTATAAATTCCCTTTTACAAAATTTGTTAACTTGGTAAAGAGTTGTAAGCGGGTGTTGCCGCCGTAAATTCCGTGATTTTTATCTGGATAAATTGCCCAATCAAATTGTTTATTGGCTTGTATCAATGCTTCAATCATTCGCATGCTGTTTTGCAGGTGTACGTTGTCGTCTGCACTTCCGTGAACCAGTAAAAAGTTTCCTGTTAGTTTATCGACGTGACTAATGGGCGAGTTATCATCGTACCCATTGGGATTTTCCTGCGGAGTTTGCATATAGCGTTCGGTATAAATGGTGTCGTAAAAACGCCAACTTCCTACCGGTGCTACGGCTATTGCCATTTTAAATACATCATTACCCTGAAACAAACAATTGGAAGACATAAAACCTCCATAACTCCATCCCCAAATACCAATTCGGTTGGCATCAATATCATCCCGCTCACCCAATTTTTTAGCAACGGCAATTTGATCTTCAACTTCGTATTTTCCCAATTGTAACTGAGTTATTTTTTTAAAATCGCGTCCTTTGTATCCGGTTCCTCTTCCGTCCACGCAAACAATGATAATTTCTTCTTGTTGCGCAAGCATTTGGTGCCAATAATCATTAGCACTCATCCAGCGGTTTGCTACTTGTTGGCTTCCGGGTCCGGAATACTGGTACATTAAAACAGGATATTTTTTATAGATGTCAAAATCCTTGGGTTTAATCATATACATGTTCAACTCTTCTCCGTTTATGGTAATGGTTGAAAACTCTTTAGGTGAAATAACATAATTGTCTAATTTTTTTAACAAAGAAGTGTTGTTTTTTATTTCCCGAATTTTATTTCCGTTTTTTGCCAAATGCAAAGTGTAAACCGGAGGAGTGGTTGCACTGGAAAAAGTATTTATAAAGTATGTATAGTCGGCACTAAAATCGGCGCTGTTGGTTCCGGTTTCTTGCGTAAGCCGGAGTTTGTTTTTTCCGGTTGCTAAAATTGAATAAACATCTCTGTTTATACTTCCGTTTTCGGTGCTTTGATAATAAATTCGACCGGTTTTGTTACTAAATCCGTAAAAAGCGGTTACTTCCCAATTTCCTTTGGTAATTTGTTTTAATTTTTTGGTTTTACTGTCAAAAAGATAAATATGATTCCATCCGTCTTGCTCGCTGGTCCAAATAAAACTGTTGTCGTTTAAAAAAGTAAGGTTGTCTGTAATGTCAATATACGCTTTGTCGGTTTCTTGATAGATTAATTGGGTTGTGTTGGTGGCGGTATTCACAAAAACCAAATCCAATTTATTTTGGTGGCGATTCATTAGTTGAACACTTAATAAATCGGGATTATTTGTCCATTTTATTCGTGGAATATAATAATGATTATAAGTAGTTATATCGACTTTGTTGGTTTTATCGGTGTTTAAATGGTACACGTGAAGCGATACCTCCGAATTATTTTCACCTGCTTTGGGATATTTAAAGGTTTCAATTTTCGGATACAAATCTTCTCCGAAAATTCGCATAGAGTATTCCGGCACGTTACTTTCATCAAAACGAATGTAGGCTAAGGAAGTTCCTGTTTTGTTCCATTGAAAAGCTCTTACAAAGGCAAATTCTTCTTCATACACCCAATCGGTGATTCCGTTTATAATCTTATTTTTTTCACCGTCGAAAGTAATTTGCTTGGTTTCACCCGTTACCAAATCTTTAATATAAATATTGTTATTGTAACCGAAGGCTACTTTGCTTCCGTCTGGGCTAAAGTTGGGTTCTTGTATTCCTTCATCAGAAACTTTGGTGAGTTTTTTTGAAAGCAAATCGTACACATAATAGGTTCCGGTTCCCGAATACCGATAAATGGGTTGAAAACTTGTTGTTAGCAATATTTTAGATTCGTCTTCGCTTAGTTCATAACTTAAAAAATACGGAATAGTTGACAAGTCATTACTGTCTAATAATGTGCGAATTTTTTTACCCGAAACATAGTCATATACGTCAATGCTTGAAGAACGAGTTGCTCTGTTAAAATTAAGAACTGCATATTCTTTTCCGTTTTTTAACGATTTTAATTCTTGTAGTCGCTCGGTTCTAAAAGCACCTTGCCATATTTCTTCGAGGGTGATTTCTTTTTGTTGCGCATTAACAAGTGAAACAACTGTGATAAAAAGTAAAATTAAACTTTTGCGTAGTAAATAGTTCAAGGGTATAAAATTTTGAGTCCCCAATTTTACTAAAAAAAAATCAATTTTAGCTATTTTTCTTCATTAATATGACCAAATGTTAGTAATTAATTTTTGTGTAACAAATTGTAATTGGAGGTAATAAAATGTTATTGGTATCTTTGCCAAAAATTACGTAAAGTATGACCAAAGCAGTTTCGGGGTTTTCAAAAAAGACCAAAGATGAAAAAATACAATGGTTGGCAGACAGCTATTTTGCTTCCAATTCAAGTGCAGTAAATACGCTTAAAACCTATTGGAATAGCGATGCTAAATTGCAACAATTGCATGATGATTTTATCGAAAATACGGTTAGTAATTTTTACCTTCCGTTTGGGGTAGCACCCAATTTTTTAATAAACGGAAACATCTATGCAATCCCAATGGTAATTGAAGAAAGTTCGGTGGTTGCAGCTGCCGGCAATGCGGCAAAATTCTGGATGGAACGGGGCGGATTTAAAACCCGAATAATTTCAACAATAAAAACAGGGCAAGTGCATCTAAATTACTTTGGCGAAAGTTGTTATTTAACAAGTTTTTTTAACGAACTTAAGCCTAATTTACTTCAATCTATTGCAACCATCGAAGCCGGAATGAAAAAACGCGGCGGTGGTTTAATAGATGTCGAATTGTTAGACAGCACCAATAAATTAGAAGGTTACTTTCAACTTCACTGCACTTTTGAAACTAAAGATGCAATGGGAGCCAACTTTATAAACAGTTGTTTAGAGCAAATAGCCAAAACCTTTGAAGCCGAAGCACAAAAATACGAAGCTTTTGAGGTTGAAAATACCTTTCCCGAAGTGGTGATGAGTATTTTGTCTAATTATGTGCCTGAATGTTTGGTTAGAGCAGAAGTTCAATGTGAAGTTCATCAACTTTCTAATAATGGAGTGGACGGAAAAACCTTTGCTGAAAAGTTTGTTCGAGCTGTACAAATTGCAGAAGCAGAAACCAGACGAGCCGTTACACATAACAAAGGAATAATGAACGGCATCGATGCGGTTGTGATAGCTACGGGTAACGATTTTAGAGCCGTAGAAGCCGGAGTGCACGCCTTTGCTGCAAAAACAGGGAAATACACAAGTTTAACACACGCAAAGATTGAAGATGGTGTTTTTACGTTTTGGATAGAAATACCTTTAGCTTTAGGAACGGTTGGCGGTTTAACCAATTTGCACCCGCTGGTACGCTTTGCCTTCGATTTGTTACAACGCCCCAATGCTAAAGAATTGATGCAACTGGTTGCCGTAGCCGGATTGGCACAAAATTTTGCTGCCTTACGCTCCTTGGTTACTACCGGAATCCAGAAAGGACATATGAAAATGCACTTGATGAATATTTTAAACAGCTTTAACGCTTCGGAAAAACAAAAACAACATGCAGTTTCGTTTTTTAAAGACAAAACCGTTTCGGTTACTGCCGTAAAAGATTTTTTAAATCTGTAAAAAACTATTTTGAAACAACACTTTTATAGCAACGGAAAACTCTTACTCACCGGCGAATACCTCGTTTTAGATGGAGCCGAAGCATTAGCAATTCCTACCAAAAAAGGGCAATCATTAGAGGTTGAACCTATTTCTGAAAACGGAATCGTTTACTGGAAAAGCGTTGATAATGTGGGAAAAACTTGGTTTAAAGCTTCGTTTTTTATCAATCAAATAATAGAAGGTAAGGCTAAGTTTGATGCTGCCGTTGCCCAACGATTGTTTCAAATCTTACACGTAGCAACCCGGTTAAATCCCGAATTTTTAAAAGGAAATAATGGTTTTTCGGTGCAAACAACCTTGAGTTTTCCTCAAAATTGGGGATTGGGAAGTTCATCTACCTTACTTAATAACATTGCGCAATGGGCAAGAGTGGATGCTTTTGAGTTATTAAAAGCTACTTTTGGTGGTAGCGGGTACGATATTGCTTCGGCACAACACGATTACCCTATTATTTATTCTGTAAAAGAAGGTTCCCCATCAATAAAAAAAGTTTCATTACCTTGGAATTTTACACAACAATTATTTTTTGTTTATCTGAATAAAAAAAGAGACAGCACCGAAGCAATCACACAATACAGAACAAAAAGCTCACGGCATAATTCAAACTATAGTACCGAAATAACCGCCATAACCAAACAGCTTGTAAACTGTAGAAATTTACCCGATTTTGAAAAATTAATACAACAACATGAAGCTGTTTTATCTAACGTTTTAGAACAACCTACTGTTAAAAAACAGTTATTTCCCGATTATAAAGGAACTGTCAAAAGTTTGGGAGCTTGGGGAGGCGATTTTGTTTTAGCAACCGGAGGAGAACCCGAAAAGCAATATTTTAAAGATAAAGGATATAAGACAATTATTGATTTTACCCAAATGTTAAAATAAAAACTAATTTTGGGTATTTATAGCCCCATTTGTTTGTTTACTTCTTCAATATAATTCAGTAATTCTTCTCTACCTGTTCCTTTACTGGAAGAAGTGATAAAATAAGAAGGCATTTCTTCCCATTGTTCAAGCATTTTGGTTTGGTAGGTTTCTATACTTTTTTGTAGTGCTTTCGGTTTTAATTTATCTGCTTTCGTAAAAATTATTGAAAAAGGTATTTGGTTTATACCTAGCCACTCCATGAACTCTAAATCTATTTTTTGAGCTTCGTGTCTGCAATCAATTAATACAAATGCCAATACCAATTGCTTTCTTTTTTCAAAATAATTGGTAATAAATTTTTGAAATGTTTTCTTTGCTTTTTTTGAAACTCTTGCATAACCGTAACCGGGTAAATCTACCAGATACCAACTGTTGTTAATTACAAAATGATTGATAAGCTGTGTTTTTCCGGGTCGCCCTGAGGTCTTTGCCAAACTTTTGCGCTGCATTAGCATATTAATCAAAGACGATTTTCCTACGTTTGAACGCCCTATAAAAGCATACTCGGGAAACTTGTTGCTTGGGCATTTTAAAACATCGCTATTGCTTACTAAAAATTCAGCCGATTTTATTTTCATTGAGATAACAGATTGGGTTGTATTTTATAACCGAAAATTTTTTACGATTCTTTTTTGAGCTTTTTGTTTAACCATTTGTATAAAATATCGTTAAACAAATCCGGATGTTCCATCATAGGAGCATGCCCGCATTTTTCTATCCAAAATAAATCCGAATCGGGTAATAATTCATGAAATTCTTCGGCAACATTAGGTGGCGTAACAGTATCGTTTTTTCCCCAAATAATGCAAGTAGGTGTGTGCATTTTAGGTAAATCTTTAGCCATATTGTGCCGAATGGCACTTTTGGCAATTGCCAAAGTTTTAATAAGTTTAGCTCGATTGTTTACAGTTGCAAAAACTTCATCTACAATTTCTTTTGTTGCAACAGCAGGATCGTAAAAAACATCTTGGGCTTTCTTTTTTATGTATTCATAATCACCGCGTTTTGGGAATGTTCCGCCCATTGCACTTTCATATAAACCGCTGCTTCCGGTAATTACCAGTGCTTCAACTTTTTCAGGGTACATCTTTGTGCAGTACAGACCAATGTGTCCTCCCAGCGAATTACCAACTAAAATAACTTTGGTTAATCCTAAGTGGTCTATAAATTCTGCTACGTATTTGGCAAAACTTTTTACATTGGTTTTTAACAAAGACATTTTGTAAATGGGTAGTTCGGGTATTAAAACTCGGTATCCTTTTTTCGGAAAAAAATCTACTACTCCACCAAAATTACTCAAGCCACCCATCAATCCATGAAGAATAATCATAGGTGTACCCTCGCCAACGTCTAAGTATGTAAATTTTCCTTCTTTTTTTGTTGAATGCCCCATTTTAATAACAAATAATTTACCTGCAAAAGTAAGCAAAATTATTTCAAATAAAGGTTTTTGTAAATCGTCAGATTTTCAATGATTTGGTGAAAATCAAGCAGTGTTTATAACAACTTGTAATTCAGTTTTTTAATTTACATAAAGCCTTTTGTGTACAAAGCAAAAATTCTTCTTTTGCTTTTGCCTTAGATGGCAAATCTTCGGGATATTTTGTAACAAACATCTCCAGCGCCCTATGCAACAAGTTTCCGCGCATAGACGCATCAACGGATTGTTCTAAAGG
>JALWYP010000120.1:1201-7472 GCA_026992695.1 Flavobacteriaceae bacterium | reverse complement strand
AGTTTTGGTTGGCAAAGATAATAGTTTGTAGATAAGTTTCGGCTTAATTTTTGAGCGATTTGTTAAGACATTTATAATATGTTGTTGCTATCGGTGAGTAATTGTTATATTTGTTTTTTTAGAAAAGATGAGCAGTTTTACAATCATAAAACAAAAACTGGAAGTATTTATTAAAAAATACTATACCAGCGAGCTAATTAAAGGAAGCATCCTTTTTTTTGCCATAGGCTTGTTGTACTTTTTAATTACGTTGCTTATCGAATATTTTTTATGGCTAAACCCAACCGGAAGAACTCTGCTTTTTTGGTCTTTTGTGTTGGTTGAAACCGCTTTGTTTATTCGGTTTATTGCTTTTCCGTTGTTAAAGTTATTTAATCTTCAAAACGGGTTAAATCATGAAGAAGCCGCAAAAATCATAGGCAATCATTTTCCAAATGTAAATGATAAATTGTTAAATGTCATTCAGCTTAATCAAAACCAAAAACAGAGCGAATTGTTGTTGGCAAGCATCGAGCAAAAATCGGGAGAACTACAACCCGTACCGTTTAAACGTGCTGTTAACTTTAAAACCAATTTAAAATATTTAAAATATACCGCCATTCCGGTTATAGTGTATTTTCTTTTTCAATTTTTTGGCGATAAAAATATTTTTTCTTCAAGCTATGAGCGTGTGGTTAATTATGATGTAGCTTATGAGCCTCCGGCACCCTATTCGTTTGTGGTAGAAAACAAAAACCTTAAAGCAATTGAAAACAAACCCTTCACGCTTCGGGTAAAGACTGTGGGTGACGTGGCACCTTTAGATGCATCTATTTCCTATAACAACGAATCGTATTATCTAGAACAAATTGCCCCCGGAGTTTTTGAATATACGTTCCTTCAACCTTTACAAAACATTGATTTTAACTTACAAGCCAATAAAGTAACTTCTAAGCCGTATCGGCTTGAGGTTGTTAAAACCCCGTCGTTGGTTCAGCTTCAAATGGTACTCGATTATCCTGCTTATACCGGAAAAAAAGACGAAACACAAACCGGCACAGGAAACGCCATTATACCCGAAGGCACTCGTATTGTATGGAAATTAAATACTAAAAATACACGTAATGTTGCCTTAAAAACATCCGACACCTCTTATTTTTTTCAACCAAAAGAAAACGGTAATTTTGATTATACAAAAAGAGTTTACCGCAATTTAGATTATACCATTACAACTTCAAACGAGCAATTAACCGATTATGAAAACCTTTCGTTTTCACTTTCGGTTATAAAAGACCAGTATCCTCAAATCTCGGTTCAAGCAAAAAAAGATTCGGTTTCACAAGGTCAGGTCTATCACCTGGGAACTGTTTCAGACGATTACGGGCTTTCTAAACTTAACTTGGTTTATTATCCTGTTGGAGACGAAAACAACGCCAAAACTATCGATTTACCTGTTGCTAAAACGTCTATCGATCAGTTTACGTATGTCTTTCCTAACGGATTAGACCTAACCAAGGGAGTTTCTTATGAGTACTATTTTCAAGTTTTTGACAATGATGCCATTAACCGTTATAAATCGGTTAAATCTACCTTGTTTTCGTACAGAAAATTAACCGATGAAGAAAGAAAAGAGCAACAACTCAACAAACAAGAAGAAACTATTAAAGGACTTGATAAAACCCTAGATAAACTAAAAAATCAAGACAAAACCCTTGAAGAATTATCTAAATTAAATAAAGAAAAAAATCAGTTGAGCTGGAATGATAAAAAGAAACTGGAAAACTTTTTACAAAGGCAAAAACAACAAGAAGAACTTATGAAACGTTTTTCCAACGAGTTAAAAGAACAATTGGAAGAGTTTCAACCCGACGAAGAAGACCCGGCAAAAGAGGAGCTTCAAAATCGCCTTGAAGAAACGGAAGAAAAGTTAAAAGAAAACGAAAAGTTACTTGAAGAATTAGAAAGGTTACAAGATAAAATACAACGCGAAGAACTTTCAGAAAAACTTGAAAAACTTTCAAAAAATAATAAAAATCAAGAAAAAAACTTGGAACAACTCGTTGAGCTTACGAAGCGATACTATGTAGAGAAAAAAGCCGAAAAATTAGCAGAAGATTTATTTAAGATGGCTGAAGATCAAGAAAAACTTTCGGAAGAACTTCAAAAAAACACCAAGGAAAAACAAGACGAACTCAACAAGCGATTTGAAGATTTTCAAAAAGAAATGAACCAGCTTCAAAAAGACAACAAAGAGTTAAAAGAGCCGATGGATATTCCGCAAGACCCCAAAACAGAGGAAGAAGTTAAACAAGAACAAGAAAAAGCAAGTGAAAATTTAAAAAACCAAAAACAACAAGACGCTAAGAAAAACCAGAAAAAAGCAGCTCAAAAAATGAAACAGATGAGCCAACAAATGGCAATGCAAATGCAGGCAATGCAAATGGATTCTATTGAGGAAGATGCAGAGATGCTCAGACAAATATTAGATAACTTGGTGGTGTTTTCTGTTAAGCAAGAAGATTTAATGAAGGAGTTTAAAAAATTAGATTATGGTAACCCTGTTTTCGGAAAAAAACTTACGACACAACATAATTACAAAGAAAATTTTGAACACATAGACGACAGCTTATTTGCGTTATCGCTCAGGCAACCCTTGTTAAGCGAAAAGATTAACGAATCGGTTACCAACATTCAATTTAATTTAGAAAAAACACTAGAACGTTTTGCTGATAATCGTCTTCAACAAGGCTATTCTGCACAACAATACACAGTTTCCGGAGCAAATGAACTCGCTTTACTTTTAAGCGAAATATTGGGTAATATGCAACAACAAATGGGCATGGGCAAAGGAAAAGGTAAAGGAAAGGGAAAAGGACAAGGAAATGGCGAAGGAGAAGGACAAGGATTTCAGCTCCCCGACATTATTAAAAAGCAAGAAAGCCTTTCTAAGAAAATGGAAGAAGGAATGGGAAAAAGCAAAGGAAGTAAAGGTGAAGGAAGCGGCGAAGGCAAGGGTAAAGGTGATGGCAAAGGCAAAGGCGAAGGCAACAACGGAAAAGACGGCAAGGAAGGAAAAAATGGATTGAAAGAAGGAAAAGAAGGTGGCGGTAACGGCGATAGCGAACAGATGAACGGTCTATTGTTTGAAATATACAAGCAACAACAAATGCTTAGAAAACAACTGGAGGATTGGCTAGGTAAACTTGGTAATAAAGGTCAAGCCGGGCAATTGCTTCGTGAAATGAAAGCTATTGAACAACAATTATTAGACAAAGGTTTTAATCAACGAACCCTTGAAAAAATGCTTAACCTTAAACATCAGTTGCTTAAATTAGACAAGGCAGCTTTTGAACAAGGAAAAGAAAATAAAAGGCAATCACAAACCAACAAGAAAACATACAAAAACACCTTGCGACTTACCCCTGAGGATATAAAAAAATATTTTAACACAACCGAAATTTTAAACCGAGAGGCGCTTCCTTTGCAACCTGTATATAAACAAAAAGTACAAGAATATTTTAAACAAAAAGATGATTAGTTTTTATTCAGAAACCAACTTTGCTCTTAAAAACGAAATTGAAGTTTCCGGCTGGATATCCGCTATTATTACATCATATAAAAAAGAAGAGGGCGAACTCACCTATATCTTTTGCGATGACGTATATTTACTAAAACTAAACCAACAATTTCTAAACCATGACACCCTTACAGATATTATTAGTTTTGACAATAGCTTAGGAAATCTTATTGGTGGCGAAATTTATATTTCAGTTGAACGAGTTACCGAAAATGCTGAATTGTTTAACCAACATTTTATTGATGAGTTACACCGCGTGATGATTCATGGGGTGTTACATTTTATTGGATTTAAAGATAAATCCGAAAATGAACAAATTGCTATGCGAAATGCTGAAAACAAAGCACTAGCTTCTCGAGGTTTTGTTGTTAATTAATACTATTTACCTGAAACACAATAGTTTATGCCTATAATTGCTTGGTTTTAAGTAATTTACACTATATTTGCAGGCTAATTTTAAAAAACAATTGTTCCACGTGGAACAGAACAACTATGTTTACTGAAAAATATGATGTTATCGTTGTTGGTGCGGGTCACGCAGGTTCTGAAGCCGCCGCCGCCGCTGCAAATTTAGGTTCAAAAACATTGCTAATAACAATGAATTTGCAAAACATAGCCCAAATGAGCTGTAATCCTGCTATGGGTGGAATTGCCAAAGGGCAAATTGTAAGAGAAATCGATGCGCTTGGTGGGTACAGCGGAATTGTTAGTGACAAATCCGCCATACAATTTAAAATGCTTAATAAATCTAAAGGACCTGCTATGTGGAGTCCGAGGGTGCAAAGCGACAGAATGTGGTTTTCGCAAACCTGGAGAGAACTACTTGAACAAACCGAAAATTTAGATTTTTATCAAGAAATGGTCTCCGGAATTGTAGTGAAAAACAACCAAATTGTCGGCGTAAAGACATCTTTAGGTTTAACGATTAAAGCAAAGACAGTTATTCTAACAAACGGTACTTTTTTAAATGGTATTATACATATTGGCGATAAACAATTTGGTGGAGGACGCGCAGGAGAAAAAGCCGCTACCGGTATTACTAAAGAATTGGAACAACTAGGATTTGTTTCCGGTAGAATGAAAACAGGTACCCCACCACGAGTAGACGGGAGAAGTCTGGATTTTTCTAAAATGGTTATTCAACCAGGGGATGTTAATCCCTCAAAATTTTCATATTTACCAATTACAAAACCACTTGTAAACCAACGGGATTGTTTTATGAGTTATACTAGCGAAGAGGTTCATGATTTACTGCGTACCGGTTTTGACCGTTCCCCCATGTTTAATGGAGCCATTAAAAGTGTGGGTCCTCGTTACTGTCCTTCAATTGAGGACAAAATAAACCGGTTTGCCGATAAAAACAGACATCAGCTTTTTGTTGAACCTGAAGGGTGGAATACGATAGAATATTACATTAACGGTTTTTCTACTTCCTTACCCGAAGAGGTGCAATTTGAAGCATTACGAAAAGTAAAAGGATTTGAAAAGGTAAAACTTTTCAGACCCGGTTATGCTATCGAATACGACTACTTCCCTCCTACTCAACTACAACATACTTTAGAAACAAAACTTGTGTCGGGACTGTTTTTTGCAGGTCAAATAAACGGGACAACAGGGTATGAAGAAGCGGCGTCTCAAGGTTTAATAGCCGGTATAAACGCACATTTGAAAATTAACCAAAAGCAACCTTTTATTCTTAAGAGAGATGAAGCTTATATAGGTGTATTGATAGACGATTTAATTACAAAAGGAACCGAAGAACCTTATAGAATGTTTACCTCTAGAGCAGAATACAGAACGCTGTTACGACAAGACAATGCAGACTTTAGATTAACAACTAAGTCATATATAATTGGTTTAGCAACCGAAGAACGATTAAGAGTAATGGAAAAGAAACAAAAACAAAGCAAAGATTTTGTAGCGTTCTTTAAACAAACCAGTATACGTCCGGAGGTTATAAATCCAATATTAGAAAACAAAAATTCTGCTTTAGTAAAACAAAGCGACAAACTCTTTAAAGTTTTTTCAAGACCAAATATTACAATGAAAGACATGCGAAGCATAGATTTTGTGTCGGAATATATTTTGGCTAATAATCTTTCTGAAGAAGTGCTGGAACAAACCGAAATACAAATTAAATATTCGGGTTATATTGCTAAAGAAAAAAACAATGCGGATAAACTAAATAGACTTGAAGGAATAAAAATTCCTAAAAACTTTGATTATTCAAAACTTAAATCATTGTCTTATGAAGCGCGAGAAAAACTAACGGAAATACAACCCGTAACGGTTAGCCAAGCCTCTAGAATTAGTGGTGTGTCGCCAAATGATATTTCGGTTTTATTGGTTTATATGGGTAGGTAATTAGCAAATGTTCCACGTGGAACTTAATAAAAAAACAATGGCAACTAAAAAGAAAGGACAACTAAACACAGCTTCAGAATACGCAAAACATTTACGTAAATTCGGAAAAAAACTTTTCTGGAAAGGCGAGCGATCTGAAGAAAAAAAAGAAATTAAAAAAACAATAGACGACTTATAAATCTCTCAACGTTTTGAAGCAAACCAAAACCATAGTTCCAAAAACAGTTACCGATTTTTTAGTTACTAGAGAAGAATTTGAACTAAAATTTGATTTTGAAAAACAAAGGTATTTTACTTTCCCCCAACCTGAAAACGTAAACGAATACTACCAAAGTTCAGACTATATTTCGC
>JALWYP010000120.1:0-1191 GCA_026992695.1 Flavobacteriaceae bacterium | reverse complement strand
TTCGCATACCGATTCAAAAAAAGGGTTTATTCCTTTTTTATACCAAACCGTTAAAAAAAGAATTCTTGCAAAAAAAGTAAAACAAATTACCCGACTCAATAAAGGAGTGGGTTCGCTGTTGGATATAGGAGCAGGAACAGGAGCGTTTCTACAAGCGGCAAAAAAAAGAGGTTGGACGGCTCAAGGAATTGAACCCAATACAAACGCAAGAAAGAAAGCACAAGCCAAAGGATTTCAATTAAAAGCATCCTTAGACGAGTTGTCAAACCAACAATTTGACGTTATTACGCTCTGGCATGTGTTAGAACACATACCTAATTTAGAGAAAACGATAGCAAAAATAGATACTCTTTTAAAACCAAACGGAATTGTATTAGTTGCTGTTCCTAATTATAAATCGTTTGATGCACAATTTTATCAAGAATTTTGGGCAGCATATGATGTGCCTAGACATCTTTGGCATTTTTCAAAAATTTCAATGAGTAAATTATTTTCTTCAGGTTGGAAGCATATATCAACCCAACCGATGATATTCGATTCGTTTTACGTTAGCCTACTTTCTGAAAAATATAAAACCGGAAAATCAAATTTTATAAAAGCATTTTATATTGGATTGCTTTCTAACCTTAAAGCGTTGAGCACAAAAGAATATTCTTCACTAATTTATTGTTTTAAAACTCAAAGAAGCCAAAATAAAGCGATTTAACACCGTTTTTAATAGAAAACAATATTGTTCAGTCACTTTTTAAAAATCATTCTGTATTCCTTTTTAAAACCACCTCAATTTAATAAGAAAATTCTATTAAAAATAAATTAAAATCATATTTTCTTATTTTACCAATTTTTATTTGGCACAACAACCATCCGTTTTTAAAGTTACCCTGCTTTTCGGTGAATGAGTCTTGTTAGTTGCATTGATAAATCGGTGAAGATGATTTTTGCATTCCCATTTCGCTCGATATGATATGTGGCATTTTCGAGTGCTTCTGTAATTTCTATTATGTTGTTATTATGAACAAAAGGAGCGAATTTTTTTATATCAAAATTTGAATCCTTACTATCAAAAAATACAAGTTTTTGGGCACCGTAATTTTGCAATAATGCTTGTCTAAAAGTTTCAAGACAATATTGTAAAAATTTTTTTTGTGTTTCTCTCCCTTCTTTAGCAAGATGCTCACTCCAGTCTAATAA
>JALWYP010000119.1 GCA_026992695.1 Flavobacteriaceae bacterium | reverse complement strand
GTTGTTTCTGTTAAAAGCATTATTAAAACTTCCAAAAGTTGTAAACATAGTTTTATATGGGAAAAGTGATGCTGGTTATATTAAAAAAATCACTTCTTTTATCGAAAAACACCAATTACAAGAGCGCGTTACCATACAAGGATTTATTGAAAACGAGAAAATACCGGAAATTTTAGCCACATTTGATGTTTTGGCTTTGGTTTCTAAAAACGAAGGATTGCCGGTTACTTTATTAGAAGCCATGGCGTGTGGTGTTCCGGTTCTATCTTCCGATTCGGGAGGTGGAGCAAGGTATATTGTAGGGGAAGAGCAAGGCGGTTTTATTTTTACTTCGGAAGAAGATTTTATTTCAAAAATTAAATCGTTGCTTTCTAATCCTGAAATTAAAAATAAACTTTCTAAAAAAGCAATACAGCGAGTACAAAATAATTTTACCTTGCAAGCAGAAGTTTCGGCTTATGAGAGGTTGTATAAAAAATTAATTTGAAATGAGCATAAACTTTTTTAAGCATATCCTACCGGGAATGATCAAAAAAGTTTATGCGAAAACGCAGTGGTTCCAGATGTTTGCACAATTTGGAATTACTTTTAAAATCAAATAATTACAAATTTTTAAACAGATGAAAAAATACAATAAACATATTATCATCACCGGTTCGGCTCGTAGCGGTACCAGTTGGTTATGCGAACTTATGGCGAGGCAACATAGATACCGGTTATTGTTTGAACCCGAACACGAATTTCAAACAAAGAAAGGACATTTACTTTGCGATAAACTAATCACTACTAAAAATGAAACCCAAGAAATAAAAAAATATCTTACAAAAGTATTTTTAAACCGAATAGACAGCGATTGGATTGCCCAGCACAGCAACCGGAAATTTAAAAGGCACTTACTACCTTTTATTCCCAAAAAATACATCATTAAATTTGTAAGAGCAAATCTTTCTGCTCATTATATGAATGAAAAGTTTCGTATTCCGGTAATTTACATACTTAGAAATCCATACGATGTAATTGCCTCGCAAATGCGAGTTAAATTTCCTTGGCTGTTTAATTTGAATCATTTTCAAGAACAAGAAGAGTTGGTAGTACTTATAAAAGAAAAAATTGGTTTTGATATTACCAAAAACTCGTATTCAGATATTGAAAAATTAGCCATTCGTTGGTGTATAGAAAATGTTGTTCCGCTTCAATTAAAAGGTGATTTTATAAACAAAGCAAATGTGGTTAAATATGAAGATTTAAAAGGAAATTTTGATGTTTTTAAGCAACTGACAACAGCGTTTAATGTAGATCTTCATCCTAAAATTGAGAGCTATTTTTTAAAACCATCTAGTAAAACACATCCTAAAAGTACGATTATAAAAGGAAAACAAGCAGAAAGTAGTTTACCCGATAATGAGTATAAATTGGTAAAAAATATTCTTCGCGAATTTGATGTAACTTTGTACGATATTTAATCTATGCGAACATTTTTAAAAAGGCATTACCGTAATTACAAAAAGAAAAGAGCGATTCAAATTTCTAAAAACCCGCCTTTTTCGTTACCCAATGGATATAAAAGGGTTTACCACGTACATGTTCGTAAAAGTGCCGGCACCAGTATTAATGCTGCCTTTTGGGAGCTAGGTGATTTATCACTTAAAAAACTAAAAAGAGAACCCATTACCATAAGAAAAAAATTGGTTTTTGTTAGAAATAATAAGGATTTAATAGAAGCAGGAAATTATTTTTATGCCAACTCACATATACCTTTTTGGAGTTTACAACTACCCGAAGACACGTTTACTTTTTGTATGTTAAGAGATCCTTATGAGCGGTTGGTTTCGTTGTATAAATATTATCTATGGGTTGCAAATACTCCTAAAACTGAAGCTATTAAAATAGAGCCTTATTATAAAACTTTAATTAAACACACCGGATGGTTGGGTAATTCCTTTTCAGATTTTCTGGACAATATGCCTAAAAAACATTGTGCCAATCAGTTATTTATGTTTTCTGAAAATTGTGATGTAAAAGAAGCTTTATTCAATGTAAAAAAATTAAGTAGCTTTTATTTTCAAGAAAATTTTGATGGTGCAATACAAGATTTATCAAAAACATTACAATTAGAGTTAACTTTTAAAAGAGAAAGAAAGTTTAAAAAGATAGATTTTTCAATTTCACAGGATGAAAA
>JALWYP010000118.1 GCA_026992695.1 Flavobacteriaceae bacterium | reverse complement strand
GCATTGCATTTTTCGAAAAAAGTATCACTCCGGCGGCAGCGGCAACTACAGCTTGTACAATCATCGCTCCTAGTCCCGGATCAAAATATAAAAACTTCATTTTCTTTTCTTATTTAATAACATTTTGCAAAATAACCAAAAAATACCTTTATAAACAGCGAAATAAGAAGAAATTATAAAAATCAAGGAAACTTGAAAATTGAACTATTGCTGAATTAGTATGCAGTATTACATTAAAATGACTAAAAAAACGTATCTTCACTCAACCAAAAGAGCCCTTGGCTCAATTGTTGTTTTGTTTAACAAAAAACTATCGTACGTTGCCTTATCTTTTTAAAACGACACAAAATGAAACACCTAACAACCCTACTAATGATACTCCTTTTTGCTAATTTTTCAACAGCGCAACATAATTCGTATTCCTCTCTTTGGAAACAAGTTGAAGCAATGGAAATAAAGGGATTGCCAAAATCGGCATTAAAAATCGTTAAACAAATTGAAACCATAGCCAAAAAGGATAACAACACACCGCAACAAATAAAAGTAATGCTTTTTAAAAGCAAATTTGCTTTACTTTTAGAAGAAGATGCACAGCTAAAAATTATTTACGATTTTAAAACCGAAATAGAACAATCTTCTTTTCCGAAGAAAAACATCTTAGAAAGCATTCTTGCCAAACTTTATTGGGATTATTTTCAACAAAACCGTTGGAAATTTTACAACCGAACCAAAACGGCTACTAAGATGGATGCAGAAGATTTTAGAACGTGGGACTTACAAACCCTCTTTAGTGAAATTCAGCTTCATTACGCCAACTCTTTACAAAACGCCTTAGAGGCACAAAATACGCCTTTAGAAAAATTTAGCGCACTCTTATTAGAACAGCCTGAATCTAAAAAATACCGTCCTACGCTGTACGATTTTTTGGCACATCAAGCTTTAGATTTTTATACCACATCCGAAACTTCCATCACAAAACCCGCTTACAAATTCACTCTCGATAAACCCGACTATTTATCGCCTGCAAATAGATTTATCGCTACGCAAATCACTTCAAAAGATAGTACTTCCTTGCAACTTTTGGCACTTAAAACCTATCAAAACCTAATAAAAGTGCATTCAAAAGACAAGCAACCCGATGCACTTACCCAAGTAAATATTGAACGCTTACTTTTTGTGTATCAAAATTATGTTTCGGGAAATAAAGAAGAATTGCTTTTACAAACGCTTCAAACCGAAAAAAACACCGTTCTTAACAACGAAGCCCGAACTTTATACGATTACGAAATTGCTTCGATATTAAACAACCAAGCCGGAAAATACCAAGCTAAAAATCCCGATACGCATCAATTTCAATGGAAAAATAAAGAAGCACTTGCTCTTTGCAATCAAGCTTTAAAGGATTTTCCTAACAGTTTGGGCGCAAAAAAATGTGCGGTTTTAAAAAATGATATTCTTCAAAAATCGGTAACGCTAACCTTAGAAGAATATGTGCCGATTGACAGTCCTTCTCGTATTTTAGTAAAGTATAAAAACTTTCAAAAGTTAGGCTTTACGGTTTATCAAATTTCAGAAAAGCAACTTAAAAAACTCAATAAACTTTACGATAAAAAAGAAAAACAACGATTTATTACTCAACTTCCTAATGTTACTTCTTGGAGCAATACTCTTAAAAACGAAAAAGATTATCAAACCCATACTACCGAAGTGGTTTTACCCAAGTTAAACAATAGCAGATACGTTGTTTATGCTTCTGATGCTGAAAATAAAACCTATGCTTATTCCACTATTCAAGTAACCGATTTTGCTTTGGTAGAGACACAAACCGCTAACAAAACCACTTATCAAATCATCAACCGCAATAACGGGAAGCCCATTGCCAATGCAAGCGTGGTAATGACCTACAATACAAGAGGCTCTAACAGTAAAAAAACAAAAACGTTTACTTCAAATTCTAAAGGCAGTTTTTCTTTAGAAAACGCTGTTTATTTTAACAACATCTATTTTACAATATCACATGACCAACAAACCGCTCGGTTTGGTACCTATTACATCTATAATTATTATCGTAATTACGAAAAAGAATTACCCGTTATTACATCTTTTACCTTTACCGACCGAAGTATCTATCGTCCCGGACAAACCGTTTTTTTTAAAACCATTGTATTAAAACAAGAAAACAACCGCTCGCAAGTAATTGCCAATACACCGGTTTATGCCACCTTATACGATGCAAATCGGCAAGAAATAGGCGAATTAGACTTAAAAACCAACAAATTCGGCTCGGTTGCAGGCGAATTTATTTTACCCAATAACGGATTAACAGGTGAATTTTCGATTGAAATCGATTCAGATGAAATCGATTTTGATAGCTACGGAGAAGTTTATT
Organism: Flavobacteriaceae bacterium; assembly: GCA_026992695.1. Taxonomy (GTDB): domain Bacteria; phylum Bacteroidota; class Bacteroidia; order Flavobacteriales; family Flavobacteriaceae; genus Marifrigoribacter. The sequence continues at coordinate 5,097 of JALWYP010000118.1, read as the reverse complement.
TCTCGGTAGAAGAATACAAACGCCCCAAATTTGAAGCTTCTTTCAAACCTGTTACCGAAACCTTTAGAATAAACGACACTGTAAGCGTAAAAGGAGAAGTCCTTGCTTATTCGGGTGCTAAAATTACCGATGCAAAAGTGGTCTATCGGGTAAAACGAAATGTACAATATCCGCGTTGGTATTATTGGTATCGTCCTTGGTTTAACAGCGAGCCGCAAGAAATTACGCATGGTGAGATGGAAACAGACGAAAACGGTGCGTTTACCATCCGATTTAAAGCCATTCCCGATGCGAGTGTCGATAAAAAAAATCTTCCGGTATTTACCTATGAAATTACTGCCGATATTACCGACCTAAACGGCGAAACCCGAAGCACAACCACTACGGTAAAAGTAGGCTACCATACCTTGTTAGCTACAATACAAGCACCCGAAAAAATAAACAAAACCGAAAAAGAACACTTGTTGCAACTCACCACGCAAAACCTAAATGGTGAGTTTGTTCCGACTTCGGGAACGGTAAAAATTTATAAATTAACCGCTCCGGAGCGTGTTCTTAGAAAAAGACCTTGGGAAGCTCCCGATTACCAAAATATTTCAGAAGAAGAATTTAAAAAATTATTTCCTCACGATGCGTATAACGACGAAGAAAATATGCTAAAATGGAAAAAAGGAACCCTTGTTTTTTCAACTCCTTTTAACACAAAAGACAGTAAAGAAATAACGCTGAAAAATATTAAAAAATGGCAATCGGGTTGGTATCTTATCGAACTTGATACGCAGGATGAATTTGGGCAAGAAGTAACCGACAAACAACACACTTTTTTGTTTAGCCCGAAAGACAAAACCATAGCAGACAACCAACTCTTTTCAGTTTCAACCGACAAAGAAACCTATACACCCGGCGAAAATGCCATTATAACGTTAGGAACAGCCGCACAGCAACTATGGGTTACCGTTTATGTAGAAAAAGAGCATCGTATTGTAGAAAAGCACATTATGGAGCTTTCTAACAACAAGAAAAGTATTACCATTCCGGTAAAAAAAGAGGATTTAGGAGGATTTGTTATTAGATACAGCTATAGTTATTACAACCATTATTATGCTATAAGTACGAGTATTGTTGTACCGTATCCTAAAACGCAATTACAGATTGAAACCCAAACCTTTAGAGATAAATTACAACCCGGAGCGGAAGAGACTTGGTCGTTTACCGTAAAAGGACCCAAAGGCGAAAAAGTAAGCGCCGAGTTGTTGGCAAGTATGTACGATGCTTCATTAGACCAATTTAAAACGCATAACTGGAGTTTTAATCCTATTTTACAACCCAATTATTATTCACAAATTCATCCAACAAGCAATACTTTTGGAGTTAAAAATTTTACGGTTTACCGAAATCAAATCCTCTTACCAAAGTATCCGCAACAAGGGTTTGACAAACTGAACTGGTTTGGGTTTTATTTTGGGAATCAATACGGCGGAATAGACAGAATCTTGAGAGGTAAAGTTAGTGGTGTTACCATTTCAATGGTATCAAATGATGAAGAACCTGAAGAAGAAATAGTAGCTGCTGAAATTACAGAAAAAAAATCTAAAAAATTAATTAAAGAGGAAGCTTTAAAGAAGGATGAAAAATTAAAAAAAGATATTTCTTTCAAGGACATAATAATTAGAAAAAACCTACAAGAAACCGCTTTTTTCTTTCCGCAACTTAAAACTGATAAAGACGGAAATATCCAGTTTAGCTTTACCACTCCCGAAGCCTTAACCCGTTGGAAACTACAACTTTTGGCACACACAAAAAATCTGGAAAGTTCGGTAGCACAATTTACCGCCGTTACCCAAAAAGAATTAATGGTAACACCTAATCTACCAAGATTTTTCAGGCAAGGCGATACCATTACCATACAAAGTAAAATTAGTAACATCTCTAAAGAAGACCTATTTGGCGAAGCAAAAATCATCTTACTAGATGCGCTTACCAACAAGGATATTACGCAAGAAATACTACTGGGAGCCAATTTTGAAGTTTTTAAAGAAGGTGTAAGTATTTTTCCGTTTACGCTTCCGGCAGAAAAAAATACTTCGGTGAGTTGGAAGGTTTTTATTCCGGGAAATCACGGTGCCATTACTTGTAAAATAATTGCCAAAGCAGGTAATTTTAGCGATGGTGAGCAAAGCACACTTCCGGTACTTAGCAATCGTATGTTGGTTACCGAAACACTCCCGATGTGGGTACGCAGTAACCAAACCAAAACGTTTACACTTAACAAACTGCGTGATAATACTTCAACCACATTAAAAAATCACAAGCTCACATTAGAAGTTACTTCCAATCCGGCTTGGTATGCCGTGCAAGCATTGCCGTACTTAATGGAATATCCGTATGAGTGTAACGAACAAACTTTTTCAAGATATTATGCCAATGCATTGGCTTCGTATATTGCCAATAGCAATCCGCGAATTCAAGAAGTATTTAACCAATGGAAAAATACCGATGCCTTACTGAGTAATTTAGAAAAAAATCAAGAGTTAAAGTCGTTACTCATTCAAGAAACACCCTGGTTGCGCGATGCACAAAGTGAAACCGAACAAAAAAAACGCATTGCATTGCTTTTTGATTTGAATAAAATGAAAAACGAGCTGGAAAACGCTTCACGTAAGCTATTGCAAAATCAGTTTTCAAACGGTGCTTGGGCTTGGTTTAAAGGAGGTAACGAAAATCGTTTTATTACCCAACATATCATTACCGGATTCGGGCATTTAAAGCAACTTCAAGTTCTTCAATTAGATGACAAAAACAACAATTTAGAGCTACACCAAGCTGTAAAAAAGGCGATAAAATACTTAGACAATCAATTTGTAAAAGAATACAACGATTTAAAAAAGTACAACCCGAAAATAGATTACGGCAAAGACCATTTAAGTTACAGCCAACTGCATTATTTGTATATGCGAAGCTTCTTTCCGGAAGTTAAGAAAAGCAAAGAAGTAGAACGCATTACGCAATACTATCTTTCGCAAATACAAAAATATTGGTTGTCCCGAAGCCTTTATTCCAAAGGATTAATGACCTTGATAACCCACCGAATTGGCGATAATAAAACCGCTTCTTCCATTCTAAATTCTTTAAAAGAAAACAGCATTACCTCTGAAGAATTGGGAATGTATTGGAAAGAAAACACCGCAAGTTGGTATTGGTATCAAGCACCTATAGAAACGCAAGCCTTGCTGATTGAAGCTTTTTCGGAAGCGGGAACAGTCTTTCAGAGCGAGTCAAAAAATCTCGAAGACATAGATAACTTAAAAATTTGGTTGTTAAAAAACAAGCAAACCAATCGTTGGAAAACCACCAAAGCCACCACCGAAGCCGTTTATGCTCTCTTATTACAGGGAAGCGATTGGCTTAACGTCACCGATATGGTAGATGTGGTTATTGGCAATCAAAAAATTGCTCCCGAAAAATTGGAAGCGACCAAAATTGAAGCCGGAACCGGATATTTTAAAAATTCGTGGAGCAATGGCGAAATAACACCTCAAATGGCTTCGGTTACGCTTACTAAAAAAGGAAAGGGTATTGCTTGGGGTGCTTTGTATTGGCAATATTTTGAAGATTTAGATAAAATTACACCGGCAAAAACACCGCTTCAATTAAGCAAAAAACTTTTTATTAAGAAAAACACCGATACCGGAGAAGCGCTTACCGAAATTACAAAAGACACCCAAGTAAAAGTAGGTGATTTGGTACGGGTACGAATCGAGTTAAAAGTAGATCGCCCTATGGAGTTTATTCATCTAAAAGATATGCGGGCTTCAGGTTTTGAGCCTGTAAACGTTCTTTCTAGATATAAATGGCAAGACGGTTTGGGCTATTACGAAAGCACTAAAGATGCAGCAACAAACTTTTTCTTTGATTATTTACCCAAAGGCGTGTATGTTTTTGAATACGAAGTGAGAGCCAACAACGCCGGAAACTTTAGCAACGGAATAAGCACCATACAAAGTATGTACGCACCGGAATTTAGCAGTCATAGTAAAGGAGTAAGGGTAACGATAAAATAGTATCTATTTTCTGCAAGTTTTTTAATTTTATTTCGACTTACATCAAAATAACCAATAAAAACAACTATATGAATGCTAAACTTTTTTTAATTATCAGAATTATATTAGGGCTTATGCTCATTACTTTTGGGCTTAATAAATTTTTAAATTTTATGCCTATGATGGAAATGAATGAAGCTGCCGGATCTTATTTTTCCAGTTTGATGGCTAGTAAAACAATGATGCTAGTTGCAATTGTAGAAATTGCTGCAGGCTTAGCTTTTATACTTAATAAATACGGTGCATTAATGGCTATCATCTTGATGAGTGTATCTTTAAATGCGGTCTTATTTCATCTCTCGCTTAATATTGAAAATATTGCACCTGCATTGGTTTTATTAGTGCTTAATGTATTGGTTTTAATAGGATATAAAAATCAATATCACGAATTGTTAGGTTGTAATTGTTAATTAGGAGGAAATCCTTTAAGTAATTTAGAAATTATTTTTTTATAATATGCTTCTTTCCATTGGGGAGAAGCTTTTTCTTTTATAGCACCATCAATAATTCCTTGCCAAATTAAGCGATCTTGTTTTGCATCAATAAAATCTAAGGTAACTTGTTGGTCTATGGTTTTTCCACCAATAGGAATACCTCCACTAATACCATACCCCACATTTCTGCCACCGCCTCCTATTCCAACCCCTATGGTGTTTCGGTTGCTTATACTTCCTTCTTTAGTGTAATAATTAATCCTAAAATCCGGAGTAGTAGATTTAGTATATCCATTTAATTGTAAAATACTGTCGGTTATTTTAATAATGCGTTTGTTATCTAGTTGACTTAAACCACTTTCAATAGTAGCATAATAATTATAAGTGTTATAGTTTTTAAAATTGGTTTCTTTATCATAATCGTAAGATGCTACTACACCACAAGATGTTAAAGAGTGAAGAATAAAAAAAGACAGTATATGTTTCATGTGTTTAAATTTTGTGCTTATTTTATAAAATATTTTTTATTAAAAGCACAAAAATCAATCCGTTTTTTTATTTAT
>JALWYP010000117.1 GCA_026992695.1 Flavobacteriaceae bacterium | reverse complement strand
GCCGAACTGTTATGTTTGTTTTTTGAAGCCATAGCGTGTTATTTTAATTGAAATTCGGGGATGGTTGCAATGTGTTTAAGAAGTAAGAGTACTTGATACCAAGCATCGGGCCAGTCAAGATTCCAAGTTCCGTCATCATAATAATTTTGCGGAACTTCCCATTTAAAAATATCGGTAGCTACATCATAATCTGTTGCTGTAAAAAGCTGTTTGGGAACAAAATGGTCTATTAGTACCTGCGTAATAAATGCAGGATCATTGCTGTCATTAGTGAGGTCTTTGGCGAAGTTAACAAAACTGTTCTGAAGTCCGGCATCATATAATATCCATAAATAGGATTCTATGCCTTGCCATCTTCCGGTAAGTGTTGAAGAGTTAATCCAGTCTTCGTCCCGTTGCCAACCGGCAACATTAGGAGGATCATAAAGTCGTTGCCCCAATACACCACTATAGTATAAAAAAGTTTCCATTAGTGTATCATCGTAAAAAAATCCGGTTTCTTTAACATAGCCGAAAATTAAATCAAAAGGGCTTTTTATCACAACTCCAATAGCTCTATCATTAAAAAAATGTTCGCTTTTAAACAATTGTTTTAGCATAGGCACTAACTCGTAGTTATTATTGATGAGTGTTTGGGCTAAGGGCTGAATGATAGTTGCTTGTATTGAAGCATCTACTTCGGGACTTACAAAGAATTTGTATAATTTTTCACAGATATAATTAGCAACTAAAGTCCCTCGCTCTTGAAAAAGAATGTTGATAACATCGTCATATTTCCAATTTCCGGTTTGCCCAAAAATAGTTTTATTACCATCTACCCAAGTACTGGTATCAAAATAAATGGGTGCGCCATAATCATCCCAATGATTCCATCCGGTAAGTGCCTGAGCAGTTGCTGTAATATCATCTTGCATGTATCCGTTGCTTTCGCCTAAGGTGAAAAGCTCATATAACTCTCGAGCATAATTTTCGTTAGGTTCGACATTGGTGTTTTCAAAACCGTTTAGGTAAATTAACATTGCCGGAGTAATACCAATGGCATGTACAAAATCTTTTAGATTTCCCAATGCGTGGGATTGACATACATTGTAGTATTGAAACAAATAAGGAGCATAATAATAGGTTTCCAATCCGGTAACAAAATGATTTAACCAAAAAGCAACCATTCGTCCACGTAAGTCATCTGTTAAAAAATCATTTCCGGTTTGAATAAACCAATCTCGTATATATTGCTCGTTTTCAGTCTCATAATCGGTAAAATCATTGTATGACCAATTTCCCCAGACAGGGGTTGCTGTAGGAGGAAGGTTAAAGGCATTATCAACTAGGTTATCTATAAAATCATTAGGTGAAAGTGCTAAAGCATTATCTACTTCCAATTGGCTTGCACTAAATCCTAAACGGCGATATACGTGTTTTACCTTTTGAACATTCCAAGGGTTAGTTCCATCAGGAATATAGGGATCTAAAGTAGCGGTATTACAAGAAGGAAAGAGTACGGATGTATTCATAATAAACAATTTTGGGAAGTATAAACTTATTAAAAATCAAGCTACTATCAAAACTTTGACTTTAGTTTTTAAAAAAAGTTTAATTTTATGGTGAATTAAAAAATAATGCAAAACCCCACATTCTTAAAAAAAGGCGATACGGTTGCTGTTGTTTCTACGGCTAGGAAAGTAAAATACGAGGAGTTAAAATATGCAGTTTCGTTACTCAAAAAATGGGGACTTAACGTTGTTTTAGGAAAAACCATAGGAGCTTCTTATAACCAATTTGCCGGAAGCGATAAACTTCGTACAAATGATTTTCAAGCACAGCTTGATAATCCAAACGTAAAAGCTATTTGGTGTGCCAAAGGCGGATACGGAACGGTGCGTATTATTGATAAATTAGATTTTTCCAATTTTATTAAACAACCGAAATGGATTATGGGTTATAGCGATGTTACTGTTTTACATAGTCATATACACAATCTCGGAGTAGAAACGTTACACGCACAAATGCCGGTTGCTATCGAGGATAAAACACAAGAAAGCAAAAATTCTATTAAGGAAACTCTTTTTGGAAACCCTTATGAAATAACAGTTTCTTCATATAAAAATAATAGATTGGGTAATGCTTCGGGACAATTAGTAGGTGGTAATTTATCGATTTTATATTCGCTATGCGGAAGCCCTTCAGC
>JALWYP010000116.1 GCA_026992695.1 Flavobacteriaceae bacterium | reverse complement strand
AGATAAAATTGGGAGCGGTGCAATGGCGTATAATGTTAATACCGGAGCTTTATATAGCATATAACTAATTACCACAATAAAAAGGGTTAACGTGGTAACGCTGTACATCAACGCCGGACCAACGTACATTCGTACTTTAGAAACATCCTCACTAATTCGGTTCATTAAATCTCCGGTTCGGTTTTGTTTATAAAAGTTTAATGATAGTTTTTGGTAGTGCTGGAAAATTTCATTTTTTAAATCAAACTCAATATTTCTAGAAACCACAATAAACGTTTGTCTCATTAAAAACGTAAAAAAAGCGGCGAGTAATGTGCTTCCTATGATAAGTAAAATATTGGTAAGGAGTTGCGATTTTACGATTTCAATATTGGCAATGTCTTTGTTTAAATATTTTTCAACCACGTCTATGGTGTCGCCTATAAACTTAGGTGCTAATAAAGCAAACAAACGAGCAATAATTGTAATGATTAGCCCTAAAATTAACCGTCCTTTGTATTTTATAAAATATTTATTTATGTATTTTAATTCTTTCATTTAAGTATGTATCATAAACTTTTTAACAAATTCGTAATTATAATGTGTTTTCTTTGTAAAACAATTAGCTAACAACTACTTTTGCACTTCCTTTTTAAAGATATTTAAAACCAAAAAAATATGGTAACCGAAGTAATAAATGCTAACGAACTTCACAAAATAGCTCCCGTTTTTGGGCAACACTCTTTTGATAATCACGAACAAGTGGTTTTTTGCAACGACAAAGATACAGGATTAAAAGCAATCATAGGTATACATAATACAACTTTGGGTCCGGCTTTGGGCGGTACCCGTATGTGGCAATATAAAAATGAATGGGAAGCATTAAACGATGTTTTGCGACTTTCTAGAGGAATGACCTACAAGGCAGCTATTACAGGATTAAATTTAGGTGGAGGAAAAGCGGTGATTATAGGCGATGCAAAAACACAAAAAACACCCGAGCTAATGTTGCGGTTTGGAGAATTTGTTCACTCGTTAGGTGGTAAATACATAACTGCCGAAGATGTTGGTATGGTTACGGAAGATATGGATTTAGTGCGAACAGTTACACCGTATGTTACCGGAATTTCTGAAGAGAAAGGCGGTGCCGGAAACCCATCTCCAATTACAGCGTATGGTGTTTTTATGGGAATGAAAGCTGCTGCAAAATTTGCTTACGGAACCGATATATTAGAAGGAAAAACAGTTTATGTACAAGGAATTGGTAACGTAGGCGAAGCATTAGTAGAACACCTTACAAACGAGGGTGCTACCATTTTTATATCTGATATTAATAAAGATAGATTAGAAGAAATTCGTGATAAATATTCGGTTTCTATTTATGAAGGAACTAACCTTTATGCCGAAAAAATGGATATTTATGCCCCTTGTGCGCTTGGAGCAACAATAAATGATACAACTATTAACCAATTAAAAGCAAAAGTAATTGCCGGTGCAGCAAATAACCAATTGGCAGACGAACTTAAACACGGACAATTACTAAAAGAAAAAGGAATTGTGTATGCACCCGATTTTTTAATTAACGCAGGCGGAATAATTAATGTTTATGCAGAATTAGAAAACTATGATCGAGCTGAAATTATGCGAAAAACCGAAAATATTTACGACACAACACTTAAAATTTTGCAAAATGCCCAAAATAGTAACCTTACAACTTACCAAGCAGCTTATAATATGGCTCAGGCACGAATCGATGCGAAAAAGTAAGCAGTTTTCAGTAGGCAGTAAACAGTAGGCAGTAAGCAGTTTTCAGTAAGCAGTTTTCAGTAGGCAGAAACCACAAACGAGAAACCACAAACGAGAAACCACAAACGAGAAACCACAAACCCCTAAGTTCTTATAAATAATGATGCTAACCCGAAGACATATTAGAGTAAAAGTAATGCAAACAGTTTATGCATTTAATCAATCTAAGGAAGACAAATTAGATGGATCTGAAAAGTTTTTGCGGTATAATATGAAACAAATGTTAGACCTGTATTTGTTATTGTTTCAGTTAATCATTGCGCTACGAGATTTTGCGGAGCAATACAACCTAAAGCTTCAAAAAAAGATGTTAGCAACATACGAGGACAAAAACCCAAGTCAAGTTCTTGTAACAAATAAGCTAATTAAAATAATCGCTTCTAACCCATTTTTTAATGAAGTAATAA
>JALWYP010000115.1 GCA_026992695.1 Flavobacteriaceae bacterium | reverse complement strand
TAAACCCTTGTTTTTTTAAGGCTACTTCTACCGTTGCGGTAATAAGCGGCTCGTCTTCTACAATGTAAATTTTCAATGGCTTCACTTTTTATGATTTAACTTGGGTCTAAACTAAACCTTAAAATTCCAATTTAGGTATTTTTTTAGTGAAGGTACGTTTTTTTTTAGTGAATGCATAAATCTTAACCGTTTGGCATTTATAAAAAGTAACGGTGATTCTTCTCGTTACGGTTGTTTTAAAAAACAACTCATCAAATACAAAAAGCAAATTTTAACTTATTATAACTCGGTAAATCGTTTGCAAGTTATGCTAGCAATAGTACCTGTTGGGGTATTTTTTGTATAGGTTAAGGTGGCTTTTAATTTTTTGGCAAGGGCTTTAATGAGTTTAATTCCAAAGGAAGATTCGTTAATTTTTTTGGGCATTCCTTTGCCATTATCTGCTACTTGCAAAACCAAGGTTTCGTGTTCTTTTTTTAAGGAAATAAAAATAGTGCTTTGGGGTGTTATTTTGGTAAATGCATGTTTAATTACATTGGTAATTAGCTCGTTTACTATTAAACCCATTGGAGTTATGGTTTCTATGCCTAAAACCATAGGTTGTATTGCTAAGCGGTAGTTTATTTTGTTGCTTATAAACTGGTGGCTTTCAAAAATATCTCGGGTTAAATCTTCAAAATATTCTTGGGTGTCTATCCCAACCAATTGGTCTTTACTGTACAATTTTTGGTGAATAAGTACCATTGAGCGCACTCTGTTTTGGGCTTCTTGTATGGCGAGTTTTGCTTCTTTATCTTCCATACTTTCAGACTGTAGATAGAGCAAAGAAGCGACAATCTGAAAACTGTTTTTTACGCGGTGGTGGGTTTCTTTTAGTAAAACGTTTTTTTCATCAACGGTAGCTTCCAGCAACTTTTTTTGTTTGGCTAGTAGGGTGTTTTTCTTTCGGTTTTTGTAAAGGAAGAAGCCAATTAATAAGGCGGTAAACAATCCTCCCAATGCTAAAAACACAAACCACTTTTTTTGTTGTTCAGCTTTTTCGGTTTCAAGCGTAAGTACTTTGAGTTGGGCATCTTTTTTTTCGGTTTCGTATTTTTGAAGGGCTTCCGTTAGGTTTTTATCTTTTTCGGTTGTAAAAATAGAATCTTTTTGCGAATCGTAAAGCCGAAATAAATCGAAGCCTTTTTCAAATTGTTTATTAGATTCATACGCATTTATTAAATCGGGAGTCATTTCATATCGATCATTTAAAAAATTTGAATTACTAAAAACCCGATAGGCTTTAAGTAAATATTGCAAGCCTATTTTATTGTTATTTTGTGCAATGTTTACATTTCCTAACCCTCTAAGAAGGGTTCCGTATTGTCTTTTGTCATTTAGAGTATCGGTTTGTTTTAATATTTTAGTATAAATATCACCGGCTTTTTTATAGTGTTCTACATCGGTATAAAAGTTGGCAAGATTAAGCGAAAGTAAATTTATGTACTGTACGTTTTGGGTTGTATTAATTTGTGTTACCGCCTCTTCCAGATAGAATTGAGCCTTTTTATAGTCATTGCGCTTTATGTAAATATTACCTATGTTGTTAAGTGCTAATGCACTACGTCTTAAATCGCCTTGCGAACTACTTAATACTTGTGCTTTTTTAAAATATTTTAAGGATAACGAGTCGTTTCCGTTATTTTCATATGCTGCTCCTATCCCGTTATACATAGAACTAAGGCGGGAGGTGTCTTTTATTTTTTCAAAATAATCTGCCGCTTTAAAAAAATATTCTAACGCTTTTTTATAATTGGTTTGGGTTACAAAAGTGTTTCCTAAATAATAATTAGCAAACGCCATATGAAACGAATCGTTTAACTTTTGTGCCGTTTCATAAAATAAAGTTGCATATTTTTGCGATTGTATGGGGTTTGTGTAATAGGTTTCTCTTCTTAACTTGTTATAGGTATTCATCTTTAATGTATCGTTGGTGGTAATTGCAACGATATTTTTAAGGCTATCTATTTTTGAAGAATTTTGAGAATAACCAAAAAAAACAGTAAATACTAAAAAAAAGAATACTACCCGAAAAACCTTGTTGAACATAAAATGATGGTTATTAGTTGTATAAATATACGCAATTTTTAATCCTAATAACTCATTATTTTTAGTGAATGGGTATTTTTTTTTTAGTGAATGCATAAATCTTACC
>JALWYP010000114.1 GCA_026992695.1 Flavobacteriaceae bacterium | reverse complement strand
ATAGGAAACTGGGCAGCGATTATTTTAACCTTAATAGCAAGTTACTTCTTAATTAATTGGATGCTACCTGAAACAATGAATATGAAATTTTTTGGTGAAGGATTTAAAGAAATCCCATCCATAAATGTGTTTGGAGCAGCTTGTATTGGTTTAGCCGTAGGGGCATTAATATCTGTAGTAACCGCTTATTTTACCAGTTTGGGAAAACCACCGGTTATGGATATTGTAAAAAACAGTTCTACCGGAGCTGCTACAAATATTATCGCAGGTTTGGCTGTAGGTATGAAATCTACTTTTGCTTCGGTATTATTATTTGCCACAGCAATCTATGGATCGTACGAATTAGCCGGATTTTACGGTGTGGCACTTGCCGCATCAGCGATGATGGCAACCACAGGAATGCAATTGGCAATTGATGCCTTTGGTCCTATTGCCGACAACGCCGGAGGTGTGGCAGAAATGAGCGAATTAGATCCTCAAGTGCGTGAACGTACAGATATTTTAGACTCGGTTGGTAATACAACTGCTGCCGTAGGAAAAGGATTTGCAATTGCATCTGCTGCACTAACAGCACTAGCTCTTTTTGCTGCGTATGTTACTTTTACAGGTATCGACGGAATTAATATTTTTAAAGCCGATGTATTGGCTATGTTATTTGTTGGTGCAATGATACCCGTTGTGTTTTCGGCAATGGCAATGAAATCGGTAGGAAAAGCAGCCATGGAAATGGTTGAAGAAGTACGTCGCCAGTTTAGAGAAATCCCCGGTATTATGGAAGGTAAAGGAACACCTGAATATGCAAAATGTGTTGATATTTCGACTAAAGCAGCTTTAAAAGAAATGGTTTTACCAGGACTTCTTACTATTATTACACCAATTATCATTGGTCTTCTTTTCGGAGCAGAACCATTAGGAGGTTATATGGCAGGAGTTTGTGTAAGTGGTGTTATGTGGGCAATTTTTCAAAACAATGCCGGAGGTGCTTGGGATAACGCAAAAAAATCGTTTGAAGCCGGTGTAGAAATTAATGGTAAAATGGAGTATAAGGGAAGTGATGCTCATAAAGCAGCTGTGACAGGTGATACCGTTGGAGATCCTTTTAAAGATACCTCAGGACCCTCTATGAATATTTTAATTAAACTTACTTGTTTAGTAGGATTGGTAATGGCGCCTCTTTTAGGAAACCATTCTTCCGAAACGGCTATGAATACAAACCAAGTAATGGAAGAAACCATTGAAGTGTCTGTGAATAATACTACTACTAGTAGTGAAAACATTTCAAAAGAAGTTTCTGTTGAAGTAACTGAAGAAGGAGACTTAGCTACAGCCGTAGTTACCATTGAAACTGAAACAAATGGTAAGAAAGTTATCGAAGAAAAAACCTTTACCGGTACTATTGAAGAAATTAAGGAAAAGGTTAAAGATTTACGTAATTAACTAATAAATAACAGTTATGTTAAAGTCGCCTTCTATTTTTAGTAGGTGACTTTTTTATTACAAAGATTATCAAAAGTAAGATTAATAAGGTTCTGCTTTATAGTTTCCACCAGATTCTAAACATCTTGGGTTAGGGGTTGTATTTTTAAAAGTATAAGGGATTGATTCGTAAGGGTATTCCCAATTATCTTTAACAACAACAAAGTGCAAATGTGGATAACCAGCAAGACCCGTTGCACCACTATAACCAATGTAGCTTCCTTGTATAACTTGATCACCAACGTTAACTATTGCACCGTCCTTTGTAAGATGCATATATTCTGCAAATGTATTATCGCTATGCTTTACAACAACGAGATTGTTAGGGAAGTGAAAATCTTCACCAGTTTCTTCTACATAAACAACAATACCTTCTCTTGATGCGGTTATTAATGTTCCGATAGACATATTAAAATCTACAGCAAATTGATCGGGTTGTCCTTGGCTATGATATGAACCACTACAATGACTAAGGCCCACTTTATAGGTTCTGCCAACAGGATATGGCAAAACAAAGGGTGAGGATTGATAAGGAGGGTAAGCCACCTCGGGACAACCAACCTTGTTTTGATTACTATTAGTGCTTTGGTTATTATTACTGCTTGTACTTTGCGTATTTTCCGTTTCTATTTTACTATTGGTTGAGCAATATGATAAAAATACAAATACCATAAATAAGCTTACATTTTTTAAAAACATTTTGTTAATTTTAAGAAGTTAATAATTACATTTCTAAAA